>JAPFCT010000412.1 GCA_026169575.1 Faecalimonas sp. | reverse complement strand
CTATGATGTCAACGATCTTCTTCGGATTTCCGCTGAAGTAATATGTCAGAGAAAAAAATACCGCCGTCACAAGCAAGGATACCAGCCATACATATTCCTGCGGAATATACGGGCGAACTGCCAGCTCATAGGATACGCTTCCAGTTCTCGGAAGCGCAAACAGCGGACCGATCAGCAGATATACCGTCACGGACAGACAGAGGGAAAATCTTCTTCCGACCAAATTTCCCAGATCTGTGATTTTATTTCCGACCAGAACCACTGCAATGATCCCAAGCAGAGCAATCCCTGCATCGGTCAGGATAAATCCGGCAAGCGCCTCCAGATAATTTTCTCCTGCAAGCTGCCCCATCGCCGGAGGGAAGATCATATTGCCTGCTCCGAAAAAAACAGCAAACAAAGTCAGCGTCAATGACAGCATTTGCTTCATGTTCAATTTTTCCATAAATGTTACTCTCCTGTTTCCTCTTGTCTTTTCCCAGTCTAAATTGGAAAATTGTTTCTAAAATATCATCAAATCCGACATTTGTCAACTGCCGATCTCAGTCTGTATCCAAAATAACTGTTGCCACAGATTTCTGAAACTGTTATGATAAAGACCGAAAGAAATGCTAATTGATTTCACACCAAGAAAGGACAAGCAATGAAAAAGACAACCTGGAAAGTACAAGACCTTACTCTATGCGCACTTTTTACTGCGCTGACCGCGATCGGCGCATTTATTCAGATCAATATTCCCGTAGAACCAGTTCCGATGCATTTCACCCTGCAGTTCTTCTTCGCACTGCTGGCAGGATTTCTGCTCGGCGGAAAACTCGGAAGCTTAAGTGTCGGCATCTATCTGATGATCGGACTCTGCGGCGTTCCGGTCTTCGCATCCGGAGGCGGGCCATCCTACCTGCTAAAGCCAACCTTTGGCTTTTTGCTCGGATTTCTCTTTGCCGCAGGTATCGTCGGAATGCTTACCGACCGGTTTGCCCCGAAGCGCTTCCGCACTTACTTTTTCATCTCCATGGCAGGGCTCTTCGTGATGTACTTATCCGGAAACCTCTATTTCTACTTTGTCAGCAACTACATCGCACACATCGCCGTATCGTGGAAAATTGTTCTGATCAACTGCTTTCTTCTGACGGTAGCAGGAGATTTTGTGCTGTGCGTACTGTCGGCGATTGCCGCGCAGAAGCTAAGCATTATTATGAGGAAAATTTTACATTAAATCCATTCAGGCTGAGGTATCATTCCTCAGCTTTTCCTCTGAGAAATTCACAAATTAATTTTTATCACGTTTTCTTTATAATCGCAAAATATACTTATAGGCATTTTCCCCCGGATGAGTATAATATCCCTTCTCAATCCTATCCAGTTCATAACCACAATTGTGAAAAACTTTTTGCATCGCCTTATTAGATACTCTTGTTTCTCCGCAAAAATATTTCACTTCACCTTTGCCCGTCCGTCTTCTAATAGCTTGCGCCAGTCTCCCTCTTCCCAAAAATCTGTCGGAAAACAAAGCTGATCGAACTCCATTATCTCTTTCATCCATGTTATATTTAATTTTCTTAGTGTCATCGTCGTTTTTCTCCTTGACAATACTCTAGCAAAAATCTACTCACATTCCTCTATCTGATATACAAATCCACGTTCCATGTTCGGATAATAATGTACAAGAACAACATCTCCTTCTTGAAAACCTCTTGTACTTCTATCTCCGATCACAATTTCCTTCCTCTCATTCCCTTTTATGTATATTGTGTCCTTTGTAACTTTGAAAATCGTACCTTTATCTTCCAGATATTTTCCACTCACTACCAGTGGCAAATCCTTTATAGACGGAATTACGATTTCACCTACACAAAGCAGGAAAAAGAAAATCAGCAAAACAAGGTATCCCCTCTCAATGCCTTTTCTGATTTTCTTTGACGTAATTGTCCTTAATGTTTTCTCCCAGTTGATGAGAGGTTGTTTTCTGTATAATTTCCGCACAACAGAAAAAGTTGCCACACAGAGAACTACATCCAAAATATAATACCATATTGCTGTTATGATCATTTTTTCCCTTTCTTTATATTTTATATTTCTTTTTTACATACCATGCCCCTAACTCCATAATGTCTCATCTTATTCCATTTCAAATATTTTTGCCATATAATATTCATCAACAAACTTTCCGTGAACAAGCATCGCTTTTTCCCGGGTTCCTTCTATCTGAAATCCACTTCGTTTATACAGATGGATGGCAGTCTCATTATCGCATTCCACAGTAAGTTCTAGTCTTACAACTCCATTTTTCTCAGCCCAACGGCTTATACG
>JAPFCT010000084.1 GCA_026169575.1 Faecalimonas sp. | reverse complement strand
TAGTCATACAATTCAGGAAGATCAACCGTGATTTGAAGCGCTGATGCAACTTCCTCATTTAATAGTTTATGTTTAGAATCATTTTCATCAATCAGGGTAACTTCATTTGATGACATTAATTTTTCATATTGTTTTAAGCAACCTGCTTTACTGCTGTATAATTTATTTGGAGCAATTGGATCAATTTCTTTTCCATACTCATCTTTTACAGGTGTGATAAGGGCTAATGGAATAAGTGAGAGAGCAACGATATCCTGAACTTTAATTTCTCCTCCATCATTTGATTTCCAAATAATACGTTCCGAAAGCTCTTTATTACGTTTTTCCATAAAGTCTTTCAAATCATCAAAATAGCCTCTATGATTCGCTTTATCTGAATTTGCCAGCTGTGCATTATTATTTCTTGCATCGCAAATATCAAATAAGTCGTTTTTAAACTTTGTTACGCATGAGATATTATCAGGATCTCTTGGAACATCTATTTCAACTGGAATTAGATAATCTAAGTCAGATTCTTCAGGATTTCCTTTTAGAAAAGTTAAATAATCGGTGACAAGTTCTGTGTTTTCTTCCCAAAGGATCTTAAATTCATCCCATGTTTTTCCACCTTTTGAGAATTGTTTTCCTGCATGTTCTACAGATTTCTTTAGTATATCTATTCCAATGGCAAGGGTATTGTGACCGCCATCAAGAATACCTTCTATCGCCGGATTGTCAGCAATAAGTCTGATTCGTCCTCTGTCCAGATATTGATATTGTGAAAAGGCTAAAAGAATCCCCTTTGTTTTAAATGGGAATAATGCAGGATTGTTATTAATGGATTCTTGAATCGCATCCGTAACTGTATTTGTTCTTGATGCTCTTGGATTTGCTTCGAGATTAAGATTGTTAATAATTGCCGGCATGTATTTAGCCATAACATGCCCAGTGATTTTTGTGAATTCTCCTACTGTAAATTCATGTGAACCTTCTAGTTTAAGAATGATACTTTTTTCCAACATTATTTTTCTCCTTTCTGTTGGGAAGAAGATTCGTGGAATCAAAAAACGACTCTTGGGGAGTCGGCAAAAATAAATTTAATATATGAATGAACTATATCCACAATCATTCTATATATATTCGATTGACTCCAAGAACCTATCCAGGTGCTAAGTGTTTTCCTGTTCATTATCCAATGAACAATTTTATGTTACCAGATTGCTTGTAGAATGTCAAATTATGATAAAAAATATTATTTATTTGTCATGGCAGTGGTTAATGGACGGAGCAAAACCTTGAATATCGGAGCAAAAACGATATATGAAATTATCAATAATTACGAAGGTGCCAGACTGTTG
>JAPFCT010000254.1 GCA_026169575.1 Faecalimonas sp. | reverse complement strand
GGTTACGATCAGTACCCTTGTGCTTTTTCTGTTCACTGTGCAATTTCAAATTCCTGGACACATGTTATTGTTATTACTTGGGATGGCTTCGGTATTTCTGTATTTCCGTTATCGGAGTAATTCTTCCACATTGTTCCGTAATGTTCTTTTTGAACAGTGTGACCCGGAAAAAGCACTTTCCCTTTTTATGGCACTATACGCGCATACCAATACGAAAAAAGCGTCTGTATGGACCATTAATTTTTACAATATTTCCCGGATACTGAGCCATTGGGGAAGATTTGAAGAATTGCTGCATATTCAGGCTCTTCTGAAAACTTACTGTGACACGCCCGAAGGGGAGGCATATCAGTATGCGATCGGCGCAGATCTTGCACTACATAATCACGATCATGAGGCACTGAAACAATGCTGTCAGGAATTAACAAGATTAGGAGAATCCTCTCAAGTGCTCAAATCCTGCGGATGGACATTGAAACAACGGATCGCATATCCAAAACTGCTGCAGCTGTATGAAGAGGGAAATTATACAGAACTGTATGATCTCATTGCAAAATCAGTTTCTCCAAATTCTTCGCTATGTTCGGAGGTCATAAAGCAGTACGCTCTGTATCGGATTGCAGAAAGAACAAGTGAGACCGAAAAAGCAGAGGAACACCGCGCATTTGTACTGGAGAGCGGAGGAACAACACGGTATCGTACAGAGTTAATGGAAGAGGGAAAAAATGAGAGCGACTGCGAATTACTCTCCTAGAAAGTGAGGAACAATATGGAGCAAAATCTGAAGGATTTTTTAAGATTTGGTTTATCTGATCGTATCTCAAAAAAAGAACTCTGGAAAATGCATGCGGCAATTTTCTTTATGGAAGCAATTGTGACTTTTGCCATGCATCTCATGGAAACACCACTTTGGACACAGATTTTTCTGTTTGTTATCTGGGGGATCTCTGTGTTGCTGACCTGTTCCCGGCAGGAAATTCACGGAAAACGTATTTTCTTTACTTACGGAGTCATGTCACTTCAGATGGAAATACTTTTTTTCTCGTCTGCGACTTTTTTTCTTTGGATGATTTTCGGCGATAGAAGAATGTGGAACATTCTGATTGCCGGAATGATTTGCTTTTTTCTTTTGATACATATAGGATATTTCTGTCTGACTTTTTATCTGATCCGAAAGGGCGCCTATGGAGCGACAAAAAAAGTTTCCGGAGGAATTTGTTTCCTCTCCTTTGCCTCTCTTAGTATCATTGCCGGAAAACTTCTTGCAGTTATAATGGGGCAGGAAATGCTGTATTGTTTTATAGCCTTTTTAATGTATTTTGCCGCAGCACTTTCTGCATTAGGATCGATGCATCTTTTCAAATATGTGGTGTATTGCAAATATGAAAAGATGGAAGAAGAGAAACAGAGAAAAGAACAAGAACAAAAAGAGCAACGGAAATTAGAAAAAACAAAAAGACAAAAAAAGCATGGAAAAAGGCAGCTTGACAAAAAAGGAGAATAGTTGGAAGGAAGGGAAATTTTATGAGGATTCAGTATGAAATGATCATCCCGTTCCAAAAGGAAACATTCTGTCGGAAATTGAAAGAAACTACATATCCTCTTTGCATGGAAAACGAAGCTTACCGGGATCAGATCTTATCCGGGTTTTCAGATGATCGTATTCGGCTGAGAGCGTCTACCGGTATTATGAAAGGCAGTGGAATTCTATTTGAAGGGACCGTGACAGAAGAAGCATATGGAGTGCGGATTGTCGGAGCATTTCGTCTTCTCCCGAGGGTAAAAATTTTGTCATTACTTTTTCTCTCCGTGTTGACTGGCGCTATCTTTTTTATCGCAGGAAGCAGCTTTGCTCTGATGCTTCTGTTACTTCCGGTAGTGGGACTGTTTTTGTATCTGTATCAGCATTTGGAAGCTATTTTTCATACGGAGAGTGGTGATGAGAGGATTTTTCGATATATCCGGGAAGAACTGCATGGAATGATCGTGCAGAAAAATTTAGAAGAAGACATACATGAAAGTAGTATGAAAAAGTAAGAACGTAATTATTTCAAAAAAGAAAAAGGAGAATCTAAAATTATGAAATTTTTTCAACAGTTGTTTCAGAAAAAGAAGGAAAAAGAATCGCCCGGTTCAAAGACTCCACAGCCAGTAGTCTGCAAAATGTCACAGCTGGTCGATATTCTTTATACACAAGATGCCGAAAATGTGTTTCTTGATATGATTATATTTGAAAAAGATGGGATTCGTCACCGGGAGGGGGCTTCTTTATACCTCCATCCGGATACGAAAGCACCTTCTTATGTATTTGACCGGAATATTTATCCCACACTTTCAGATATGATTTCAGATACCTGTCTTTCTGAATTGGAAGCAGAGATTACGATTCTTGGATTTGGAGAAGATACAAAATGTCCGACAGAAGATAAGGAAAACTGTTATCCGATTATTTATGATCTGCGGATGTCAGAGGACTATCGTGCATTGTATGAAGATAAGTAATTTTCATCATGAAACCGCAAAACTCAAAATAGGAAGGCAGTATATTTATGAATACAATATTGATCGTTGAAGATGACACAAATATCAATGCACTTTTAAAAGAGGCTCTGGAAAAGGAAGGTTATCTGTGCACACAAGCATTTTCCGGGACGGAGGCAAGACTGCTTCTGGAGCAGAGACAGTATGCAGTGATCCTGCTGGATCTGATGCTTCCGGGAATATCAGGAGAGGACGTACTGAAAGAAATCCGCAGAAAAGGCAGCACTCCTACGATTATACTGACGGCAAAAGATACCATTGATTCCAAAGTAGCATTTTTACAGAATGGAGCAGACGATTACATTACAAAACCATTTGATATCAAAGAGGTGCTGGCGCGTGTGGAAGTCCAGATACGAAGAATGGGAAATCTCCCTGAACAAAAAAAGCTTATTTACCGGGATCTTGAAATTGATAAGGAGACATACACCGTTTCTGTCGGAGGGAAGACACTTCCTAAAATCACAAGGCAGGAATTTGCCATTTTAGAGCTCCTTGTGCGTTATCCGAAGAAAGTATTCAGCAAAGAAGAACTTTTTGAATATGCATGGAAAGAACCTTATATGGGAGAGACGAAGACTTTGGACGTGCATATCAGCAATATCCGCAAAAAGATCAAACAAGTCACAGAAGAGGAATATATTGATACCATTTGGGGAATCGGTTTTCGTCTGCATCCATAACCTTTACTCTTTTTTTACGATTCATTTGCGATTGATTAGAAATTCTTTTCTATCTTTATCTCAGAATAAAGAAAGGAGTCAGTAGAAAATGAATGAATACTTATTAAAAACGTATGGTCTGACAAAGCAGTATGGGCATATGAAAGCTGTCGACCATGTCAACCTTCATTTAAAAAAGGGAGCTATTTATGGATT
>JAPFCT010000083.1 GCA_026169575.1 Faecalimonas sp. | reverse complement strand
TGAATAATGAAAGAAAATAATGTGTAAAAGCAGTGTATTTACATGGAAATATTAAAATAAAAGAAAAATAATAAGAAAAATGTAAAAATAATTGACTATTTTGAAAAATGGGATTAGAATAAAGAAAACGAAAAGAAAAGGGGTTGAAGACAATGTTGAATCACATTCAGAGTACAATTTTAATGAGCACTGTTGTATTGACCGGAATCGTGGCGGCGCTTTTCATGAAAGGGCATGTAAATTATAAGATCGAACCGTTCCATAAGTTCTTTAACCTTTTGGAACTCGGATTCTTTAAGATCTGTGATAAGATCGGTGCCAGCAGAAGATATTTTGAACTGAAGAAGCACGAAGAGGCTCAAAGCTATCAGCCGGAGTTTGGCTGGGAGGATGTTGTTGACCGGGGACATAAAAAAGCGGCAAGATAGTTGCACAGAGACTCTGCACAGCAGGAAGATTGTCAGCGACTGACGGAGATTATTACACAGAGAAACAGAAGTAGGAATGTGCGTGTCACATTCCTACTTCGCTGTACTTTTTGGAAGGCGCCGGAGTAAAAGCATCCAGTATGTCGAATACACCCATGCTTTCGCCGGGGAATTAAAAGGAAGAAGAAAGTGAGAGAGAAGATGAGAATAAGACAGGCAAAAGAAAGTGAACTGAAGCAGATCCTGGAGATCTATGAGCGGGCGAAAGTATTTATGCGGGAAAATGGCAACGCGACGCAGTGGCAGGATGGATACCCATCCGGAGAACTGGTTCTGAGTGAGATCATGCAGGGGAATCAGTATGTCTGTGAGGAAGACGGAATGCTTGCCGCCACATTCAGTCTGTGCAAAGGACCAGATCCCACTTACCAGGAAATCTGGGAAGGACAATGGTTAAATGATGCCCCGTATAAAGTACTGCACAGACTGGCATCGACGGGAGGAAAGGGAGCAGGGAAATTTTGCCTGCAGTGGAGTATTGCACAGAGCAGCGAACTTAGAGTGGATACGCACGAGGAAAATCTCCCGATGCAGCGGCTGCTGAAGAATAATGGATTTGTAAAATGTGGGAAGATCCGGGTGGCAGACGGAACGGAAAGGATTGCGTTCCAAAAGTTATGATGCCGGAACAAGATCCTGCAGGGAGCCGAAAGTATAACCCATTTCTTCCCATTTTGTGAGCAGTTCATCGAGAATCGAAGCATTTGTACTGGAAGTGCTGTGAAGAAGCACGATCGCTCCGGGGTGGATGCGTCCGAGCAGTTTTTTGAAAGCTTCTTCTTTGGACGGCTGCTTATCCTGATACCAGTCTACATAGGCAAGGCTCCAGAAAAAAGTGTGGTATCCCATTTCTTTTGCCATCTGAAGGTTAGATTTGCTGTATTTGCCCTGCGGAGGGCGGTAAAATTTTGTCATTTCTTTTCCGGTAATTTCTTGATACAGTGCTGAAAGGTCGTTTAATTCTTTTGCAAACGCTTCTTTGGTGGAAATTTTGGACATATCGGGGTGGGTGTAAGTATGATTCCCGACAATATGTCCTTCTTTTTCCATTCGTCTGATCAGATCCGGATTTTCTTTTAAAAAATTTCCGACGACAAAAAAAGTGGCGGGAGCATGATGCTTTTTCAGCGCATCAAGGATCGGAGCAGTATTCCCGTTTTCATAGCCGGCATCAAATGTCAGGTAGATTGTTTTTCTGGATGGATCACCAGTATAAAATGCATGGTAGCCGGAGAGTTCTTCGGAAGAGGCATTTCCGGAAGGTGTCTTTCCCTCCTCCGGGAAACTGAGTCCCCAGTTGCCGTCGGAGGAGGCTGGAATTGCAGAAGTATGCTGCTTTTGGAAACGGGCAGTCAGCGTTCCGATGAGAAATGCGGCGGCAAACAATAGAAAAAGCCTGCATGCCAGGTAGAAATGGTGCTTTTTGATCATGGAAAACTCCTGAAAAAATCTTATTATTCTAAATATATGGGAGAGAAGAAGAGATATGCAAAAGAAAGGCAGGTTACTTTTTCCAAAAAAGATTGTAGTATCCATAAAAGTGCAGTATAATAAAACACAAAGCGCGGCATATGACAGAAAATAAGAGGAGAGTCAGTGCCCCGGATACCAGATGCTATCTGGAAGTATTCTTTGAAAAGCTAGAAGAAGGGAAGGAAGAGATTTATGGAATACAGAGAACAGATTGAGGCTTATTTAGACGCGCACAGAGAGGAAATGATCGCAGATATCTGCCGTCTGGTCAGAATCAACAGTACAAAAGGAGAAGCAGCCATCGACTGTCCATTTGGGGAAGGACCTGCGAAGGCGCTTGCAGAAGCGCTTGAGATGGCGGAAGGATATGGATTTGCAGTAAAAAATTATGAGAATTATGTAGGAACAGCAGATTTAAATGATCTGGAAAAGCAGCTTGATATCTTAGCACATCTCGATGTTGTTCCGGCTGGGGATGGATGGAGTGTGACAGAGCCGTATGCTCCGGTTGTCAAAGACGGAAGATTGTACGGAAGAGGAAGCGCCGACGACAAAGGTCCTGCAGTTGCGGCAATGTATGCGATGCGTGCAGTGAAAGAACTTGGCATTCCATTAAAGAAAAACGTACGCCTGATCCTCGGAACAGATGAGGAGTGCGGAAGCAGCGACATCGCGCACTATTATGCGGTGGAGAAGGAAGCGCCGATGACATTTTCACCGGATGCGGACTTCCCGGTGATCAATATTGAAAAAGGAAGCCTGAATGGACATTTTCTCGCAAAATGGGAGACAGAAGAAGTTTCTCCGCGTATTTTAAGCGTATCTGGCGGAAAGATCGTCAACATTGTTCCGGGAAAAGCATCTGCAGATGTGACCGGACTTGGCAGCGCAGAGATTATGGAAAAGGCAGAGCAGGTACAGAAACAGACTGGTGTTTCCTTCTGCTGTGAGGAAACAGACGGAGTTGTGACGATCCATGCGGAAGGAGCAGGTGCCCACGCTTCAAAACCGGAAGAGGGGAAAAATGCTCTGACAGCGCTCCTTGAACTGCTTTGCATGCTGCCGTTTGCTGCATGCAGCACGACAGAAGCGGTGGAAAAATTACATGAGATGTTCCCGTTTGGAGATCATCAGGCAGAGGCGCTCGGGATTAATCTGGAAGATGAACTTTCCGGCAAACTGACAATGAATTTCAGCGTGCTGGAGTTAAACGAGCATGGTCTGGATGGAATTTTTGACAGCAGGATCCCAATCTGTGGCACAACAGAGAACGTGCTGAATGTTGTAAAAGAAAGAATGGCAGAAAATGGAATGACATTATTAAATGAGACACAGAACCCTCCGCACCATGTTCCGGCAGATTCTCCATTTGTAAAAACATTGCTTGCATGTTATGAGGAATATACCGGAGGAAAAGGAGAGTGTCTGGCAATCGGCGGAGGAACTTATGTGCATCATCTGGAAAGAGGAGTTGCATTTGGATGCTCCCTTCCGGGAACCGACAACAGAATGCATGGGGCAGATGAATTTGCAGTGGTAGAGGAGCTGGTTCTGAGCGCTAAGATCTTTGCACAGGTCATCTGTGAACTTTGCTGCTAAGGCTAAGCGTATGAGAACGAAAAAGATTGTATATGGAGGTCTTCTGACCGCCGTTGGACTTGTGCTGCCTCAGGCATTTCACATCTTCGGAGAAGGTGCGGGGATGGCATTTCTGCCGATGCATCTGCCGGTCATGATCGCGGGGATCCTGCTTGGTCCCTGCTGCGGAGGGCTGATCGGACTGATCGTACCACTTGTCAGCTCCATCCTTACGGGGATGCCTCCGGTTCCGAAGCTTTATTTTATGCTTGTGGAACTGGCTGCTTACGGGATTTTTACCGGAATCTTTATCCGGAAAATGAACGTGTATCTGACACTGCTCTGTTCGATGATCTCAGGGAGAGTACTTTATGGACTCTCTCTGATCATCGGAGTGAAACTTTTGGGATTTCAGTTTCCGTTTGCCAGTCTGGGAGCGTTTCTTGCAGGAATCGTGTCAGGAATTCCAGGCATGATCCTTCAGATCGCGGTCATTCCGCTTTTCTATTTTACATTAAAAAAAGGAGGGTGGCTCATTGAACGGGACAGAGGAGAAGAGTAAGGAACAAACAATCAGGGACCGTATGGTCGATGCGGTCAGAATACTGAAAAAGGAACAAAGAAGCTGCGTGATCTTATCCGGGGACGGAGTGGTGCGGGTCTCTGATGCGATCGGGATCAAACCGCTGATGGTGGAACTGCGCGCAGATCAAAACGCATTTCAAAACGCGGTGATTGCAGACAAAGTGGTCGGGAAGGCGGCGGCCCTTCTTGCAGTTTTAGGGAAGGCAGACGCGGTGTCTGGCATTGTCATGAGCGATGGCGCAGTGAGCGTACTGGAAAAACATCAGGTTCGATTTACGTTTGAAGAGCGTGTCCCATATATCGAAAACCGCACAAAAGACGGGATGTGCCCGATGGAACAGACTGTGCAGTCGGTTGAAGATCCGGAAGAAGCATTTGCAGCGCTGGAGAAAACAATCGCGAGACTGATGAAAAAATAAAATCTCTTTTAAAAATCTCCGATCTGGTGTATGATAAGTAAGAACGAGACACCGAAACGGAGAGAGAAGAATGAGTGAAAAAATTTTATTGATAGATGGACATAGTATTTTAAACAGAGCGTTTTATGGAGTCCCGGATCTGACGAATGCAGAGGGGCTTCATACAAACGCTATTTATGGTTTTCTGAATATTTTGTTTAAAATTCTGGAGGAAGAGCATCCGGACTATCTGACAGTCGCGTTTGATGTCCACGCACCGACGTTCCGCCATAAGATGTTCTCTGATTATAAGGGGACGAGAAAGCCGATGGCAGAAGAATTAAGACAGCAGGTTCCGGTCATGAAGGAAGTTCTGCGCGCGATGAAAGTAAAGATCGTGGAGCAGGAAGGGCTGGAAGCCGATGATCTGCTTGGAACGATCGCGGGGATCGGAGAGCGCGCAGGGATGGATGTGACGATCTTATCTGGGGACAGGGATCTTCTTCAGCTTGCAACAGAGCGTGTGAAGATCAGGATTCCGAAGACAAAGCAGGGAAAGACAGAGATCGAAGATTACTGTGCGGCAGAGGTAAAAGCACGCTACCAGGTGACACCGCAGGAATTTATTGATCTGAAAGCACTGATGGGAGATGCGTCTGATAATATTCCGGGTGTTCCAAGTATCGGGGAGAAGACGGCGACAAAGATCATCACCGAATACGGTTCCATCGAGAATGCTTACGCACATGTAGAAGAATTGAAGCCGCCGCGTGCTGCAAAAGCGCTGAAAGAACATTACGATAAGGCGCAGATGAGTAAAGTTCTGGCGACGATCGAGGTACATGCGCCGATCTCCTATGAACTTTCTGAGGCGAAGATCGGAAATCTGTATACTGAGGAAGCGTATGATTGTTTTCAGAAGCTTCAGTTTAAAAATCTGCTCGGGAAATTTGAGGTAGAAAGAAAAGAAAATAAAATCGAAGACGGGTTTATCCATGTGACAGAGAAAAAAGAAGCTGAGGAAATATTTGCCCGGGCAGAAAAAGAGGCTGTTGCAGGTGTCAGCTTCGGAAGAGAAGAGAAGGATGCACTGCCGCTTTTTTCCCATGCATCAGGGATCGGAAGCGTGGGGCTTGCTTTTGGTGAGAAAGAAATCTACACATTTTCTGCAGGAGGCTCACTTGCGGTAGAGGATCTGTTTGCGCTGGTGGAACATCTTGCAGAGAAAACAGTTCTGGCGCTGTTTGATGTGAAAGCAGCGCTTTCGCATATCCACATTGGATCGCCGGACGCCTGCTTTGATGTCGGGATCGCAGCGTATCTGCTGAACCCACTGAAGAGTGACTATACATGGCAGGACGTAGCGGCAGAACACTTGTCTCTGCTTGTCGATGAGAAGATCGAGGGTGATCGGAAAACATGTTATGAGGCCTACACTGTCTGGGCGGCAGCGGCGGCACTGGAAGAGAAGCTGAAGGAGACGGGAACGGAAAATCTGTTCCGGTCGATCGAGATGCCACTGGCATTTACACTGTTTGCCATGGAGCAGGCGGGAGTGCGCATCGAGGCGGATGCGCTCCGGTTTTATGGAGAACAGCTCGGTGCAAAGATTGTTGAACTGGAAAAAGAAATCTATGAGCAGGCAGGAGAAGAATTTAATATCAATTCACCGAAACAGCTCGGCGTGATCTTATTTGAAAAATTAAAACTTCCACACGGGAAGAAGACGAAGACGGGGTACTCCACCGCAGCAGATGTGCTTGACAAACTGGCTCCGGAATATCCGGTTGTGGAAAAGATACTGGAATACCGCCAGCTCACAAAATTAAAATCCACTTATGCAGACGGGCTTGCAAATTACATCTGTGCAGATGGAAGGATCCACGGAAAGTTTAACCAGACGATCACTGCAACCGGGCGGATCAGCAGTACAGAACCGAATCTTCAGAACATTCCGGTCCGTATGGAACTTGGAAGACTGATCCGGAAGGTATTTATCCCGGAAGATGGATATGTATTTGTCGACGCAGATTATTCGCAGATCGAACTTCGCATCCTTGCACACTGCTCGGGGGATCAGGAATTGATCCATGCCTACCGGGAGGCAAAAGACATTCACCGGATCACAGCCTCCCAGGTATTCCATACACCGTTTGACGAGGTGACAGAACTTCAGCGGAGAAATGCAAAGGCAGTCAACTTCGGGATTGTTTATGGAATTAGTTCTTTTGGATTAAGCCAGGATCTGAGCATTACGAGAAAAGAAGCGGCAGAATATATCGACCGTTATTTTGAGACCTATCCGGGGATCAAAAAGTTTCTGGATGACACTGTGGCGCATGCAAAAGAAATGGGCTATGTCGTCACGCTGTTTGGAAGAAGACGTCCGGTTCCGGAACTTTCTTCCAGCAATTTTATGCAGCGTTCCTTTGGGGAGCGTGTAGCGATGAATGCGCCGATCCAGGGTACCGCAGCGGATGTGATGAAGATCGCGATGATCGGAGTACACAGAGAACTGACCGGGCGAAAGATGAAGTCAAGACTCGTCCTGCAGGTGCACGATGAACTTCTGATCGAGGCATATGAAGAGGAACTGGAAGAAGTTCAGAAGATCTTAAAAGAACAGATGGAGCAGGCGGCACAGCTTGATGTTCCGCTAGAAGTGGACATGCATACGGGAAAGAACTGGTATGAGGCTAAGTAATATGAAGACAATCGGGATTACCGGAGGAGTTGGCTCCGGAAAAAGTGAAGTACTGAGATTTTTAGAAGAAACTTACGGCGCAGTTGTCTGTGAGGCTGACAAAATGGCACACAGTCTGCAGGCGTATGGAACATACTGTTATGAAAAGATCGTAGAATATTTCGGAGAAGAGATCCTTACTCCTGAAAAAGAAATTGACCGGAAACGGCTTGGGGCAGTTGTCTTTTCTGACCCGGGGAAATTACAGTTTCTGAACGGGCTGATCCATCCGGAAGTAAAAAAATGCTTTTTAAAACAAATGGAAGAAGAAGGCAGGAGGGAAACGCCCCTCCTGATCATTGAGGCGGCGCTTTTGCTGGAGGAGCACTATGAGGAAATCTGTGATGAACTCTGGTATATTTATACGGAGAAAGATATCCGTATCTGCCGGTTGAAAGAAGCGCGGGGATATACAGAACAACGCTGTGAAGAAATCATGCAGAACCAGAACCCGGATGAGGTGTTCCGGGCAAAGTGCGACCGGGTGATCGATAACAGTGGAAGTTTTGAAGATACAAAGAAACAGATAGAGGAGATATTAAAGAAAATGGAGATACAGTCACGATGAGATTATGCAGTATAGCAAGTGGGAGCAGTGGAAACTGTATTTATGTCGGGAGCGATCACACGCATCTTCTGATCGATACGGGGATCAGTAAAAAGCGCATTGAGGAAGGCTTAAAAGACCTGGAGATCAAAGGAGAAGAGCTGGATGGAATCCTGCTTACCCACGAACATTCGGATCATATACAAGGGCTGGGCGTATTCAGCAGAAAATATGAGATTCCCGTATTTGCGACACGGGGAACGATCCGCGGAGTCAGAGAATATAAAAAGCTCGGGGAAATCCCGGATGGATTGTTTCATGAGATTGATGTCGACCAGAAATTTATGCTCGGGGATCTGAGTGTGGAGGCGTTTGCGATCTCGCATGATGCAAATGAACCGTCTGGCTACCGGATCGAGCAGGGAGATCATTCTGTTGCGGTGGCGACAGATCTTGGAATCTACGATGAGTATACCGTGTCAAAGCTTCAGAATTTAGATGCGGTACTTCTGGAGGCGAATCATGATATCCATATGCTGGAAGTCGGAAGCTATCCGTATTATCTTAAGCAGAGAGTGCTTGGAAAAAGAGGGCATTTGTCAAATGAACTGTCCGGGCGCCTGCTGTGCGATATTTTGCATGACAATCTGAAATATGTACTGCTCGGACATTTAAGCAAGGAGAATAATTATTCAGAACTGGCATATGAGACGGTGAAGATGGAAGTGCTGTTAAGCGATGTTCCGTATAAGCCGGGAGATTTCCGGATGGAAGTTGCAAAGCGGGATATGCCTTCAGACATTATAACGGTTTGATCGTAAGAAGGAGAGATGTATGAGAAAAATAGCAATTGTAACAGACAGTAACAGCGGAATTACGCAGGCGCAGGCAAAAGAACTTGGAATTGAAGTAGTGCCGATGCCGTTTTTTATTGATGGGAATTTATATCAGGAAGATATTACACTGACACAGGAGGAGTTTTACCAGCATCTGACGCAGGATTCGGATATCTCTACTTCGCAGCCGGCTCCTGGAGAAGTCATGGAACTGTGGGACCGCCTTTTGGAAGAATATGAAGAAGTGGTACATATTCCGATGTCCAGCGGACTGAGCAGCTCCTGCGAGACTGCAATGGCGCTTTCAGCAGAGTATGAAGGACGCGTGCGCGTAATAAATAATCAGCGGATCTCTGTGACACAGAGACAGTCTGTTCTGGATGCGGTTGCGCTTGCAGAAGAAGGAAGGAGTGCGGCGGAGATCCAGGAACAGCTGGAAGCGGAGAAGCTTGATGCAAGTATTTATATTACCGTGGATACCCTGAAATACCTGAAAAAGGGAGGACGGATCACGGCGGCGGCAGCGGCGATCGGTACGGTTCTGAATTTAAAACCAGTTCTTCAGATCCAGGGGGAAAAGCTGGATGCGTTTGCAAAAGTACGTGGCTTCAAGCAGGCAAAAAAGACCATGCTCGATGCGATCGAAAAGGATATCAGAGAACGGTTTAAAGATCACGAGGTATATCTTCAGGCGGCATATACCTGCTCTGAGGAGGAAGCTGCAAAATGGAAGGAAGAGATTGAGAACAGATTTCCGGGATACGATGTACATATGGATAAACTGTCGCTGAGTGTGGCATGCCATATCGGCCCGGGGGCCATGGCGGTTGCATGTACAAAAGTGATGGGAAAATAGTGCTGATGAAAGAGCGGTGAATCGGGAAAAGAAAAAACTGCGTTCTGCAAAAGATGGTCAGGATCCAAAAGGACCGGCTGTCTGGCAGGGCGCAGTTTTATTTTATAGCAGATCATACAATAATGACCGACTGGCGGTATTCGTTGTGAAAAGGCTGCTGAAACTTGTCTGTGACAACGGATTCATACAGATCAGCGCTGTGGATATCTTCCCGGAGCATGGCATCGGCCGGTTCCAGGCAAAAAGAAGCATCTGCCAGTTTTGTGACCAGCGGAATACTGCTTTTTTGCTTTAACAGTGACAGCAGCGGAGAGGCACACTTTTGAAAGCCGAGTATACGTGCATAAAAAGGGGGCACACTTTTATCAGGCTCTGGAATTTCCAGACAGATGTGCAGAAGCGCCCGGCTGATCCGTGTGTAAGTGAGTTCACGTGTCTTTAAAAGATCACAGAACTGATCCCAGTTTTGAAACTGGTCTCTGCTCCGGATGATCCGGTTCGCAAGTGGGGCAGAGACATCCTGCCACTGCGAAAGTGAGTCGGGCGACTCCCGGAGCAGACGGTATTTCAGCAGGAGTGAAAAATCGCCGGAGGATACTGGAAAGCGGGTTTTATAAGTACTTTTGCAGAGCTGGCCGACCTTTGCCGGAACGTGTCCGGCAAGAAGTGAAAGGGCATCCGCTTCCATCTCCGTGAATAATCTGCGGATGGCAGAGGCGGAACTGAAAGTTTCGCATGGGGTCATATCATGGTAATGAGCGCCTTTTCTCCGGACAGTGACGGGGAGAATCGCGCTCTTTCTTTTGCGCAGCGCTTTCAGATATTCGATTCCTAAAATATTGTTCGGCTCATTTAGAATGGCAGAGAGAGTGTCATCAGCAAACAGCTGCGTGGCAGCTTCCCTCCGGGCGGCTGGATAGGAGTGGCCCGCTTTTAAAAAGGACCGCAGCAGATTTTTAAATGACACAGATTCTTCTGCAAAAAAATCAGCAAGGGTCTGCAACTTTCCGATGTCGCCGCATTCACTGCCAAAACAAAGAAAATCAACGCATCCAAGCTGGTCGAGAAGCGAGACGGCTCCAAAAGCGAAAAGTTCTGCACTTCCGGTGGCATACCGGACCGGAAGTTCGATCACAAGCGAAGCTCCGCAGTCAAGCGCCATTCGCGTACGAAGATCTTTGGGCAGGAGTGCAGGAGCGC
>JAPFCT010000421.1 GCA_026169575.1 Faecalimonas sp. | reverse complement strand
GCTCGATCGTATCCTTGACTGCTCCTGCACTTGTGTAGGGCCCAAAATATTTCGCCTTATCTTTCTTCATCTCCCGCGCAAACAAAATTCGGGGGTACGCCTCCTCCACAGTCACTTTGATAAATGGATAAGTCTTATCATCCATCAGCATCGTATTGTATTTTGGTCTGTGTTCCTTGATCAGATTACATTCCAGCACAAGCGCTTCCAATTCCGAATCTGTGACGATATATTCAAACCTTGCAATATGTGTGACCATCTGCTCAATCTTTACTCCTTTATTTCTGCTCGCCTGAAAATATTGACGTACACGGTTCTTCAGACTGATCGCCTTTCCCACATAAATAATATCGTCCTTCTCATCATGCATCAGATATACTCCCGGTTTTGCCGGAAGCTTTTTTAACTCTTCCTCTATTTGAAACATCATTTCCTCCCTTTTAGTCTCATGTCCACACGCTCTTTTCCAATCCTGGCATACTGATTGAAAGAGAGGAGTGTCTTCTGACACTCCTCTTTTTTCTATCTGTTCCATTCCTTTTGACAGATCCGGAACCACTCCATCTGTTCTCTCTGCATGGATCTCAGACACTGTTTCTTTTTATTGTTCTTTCTCCTGCACAGAATCTTCCATACTCTCTTCTGCTTCTTTACTCAAAGACAGTTCCGATTCTGTTTCCTGAACTTCTTCAGATACCTCTTCTTTCTCAGCTTCTTCACATGTCTCTGCTGCTTCTGGCTGTTTCTCTGGCTGCACTTCTTTTATTTCTACCTCTTTCATTGAGATTCTCGCTTCTTTTTCCTGTGTTCCTTCCCCGATTCCCTGAACTCGGTGAAAGATTTCCATAAATTCTTTTCCAGTGATCGTCTCTTTCTCGATCAGGAATGCCGCGATCTCATCCAGTGACTGACGATTCTCTGACAGAAGGCGCTTCGCCTCTGCATAAGCTTCCTTCAGCATTCTCATAACTTCGGTATCAATCTCTGCCGCTGTTGCCTCGCCACAGTTCATTACCGGACGTCCGTCAAGGTAGCGGTTCTGGACTGATTCCAGACCAATCAGACCAAATTTCTCTGACATACCGTACTGTGTGATCATCGCTCTGGCCACCTTTGTCGCCTGTTCGATATCATTAGAAGCTCCGGTCGTGACTGTATCAAATACAATCTCTTCCGCTGCTCTTCCGCCGAGCATGCCGACAAGCATCGCCTCCAGTTCTTTCTTTGTATTTAAGAATTTCTCCTCTTCCGGTGTATGCATCACATATCCAAGCGCTCCCATTGTTCTTGGAACGATCGTGATCTTCTGTACCGGCTCTGCATCTTTCTGGAGCGCGCTGACAAGCGCGTGTCCAACTTCATGGTAAGATACGATCCGTCTCTCCTCTGCATTCATGATACGGTCTTTCTTTTCCTTACCGACAAGGACAACTTCTACTGCCTCAAATAAATCTGCCTGTGATACCACTTTTCTTCCGTGTTTTACTGCGTTGATCGCAGCCTCGTTGATCATATTCGCAAGATCAGATCCCACTGCTCCTGATGTTGCCAGCGCAATTGCTTCCAGATCTACTGTCTCATCCATCTTGACATCTTTCGCATGCACTTTCAGAATATCCACACGCCCTTTCAGGTCTGGCTTGTCTACGATGATCCGTCTGTCAAAGCGTCCCGGCCGCAGTAATGCCGGGTCAAGGATCTCCGGACGGTTTGTCGCTGCAAGGATCAGAAGACCTTTGTCTGTATCGAATCCATCCATCTCTGCCAGCAGCTGGTTCAATGTCTGCTCTCTCTCATCATTGCTTCCCATCGCGTTATCTCTGCTCTTACCGATCGCATCAATCTCATCTATAAAAATAATACACGGAGCCATCGCCTGCGCTTCTTTGAACAGATCACGCACTCTCGATGCACCAACTCCGACATACATCTCCACAAACGCAGAACCGGAAAGTGAGAAGAACGGAACCTTCGCCTCTCCTGCCACCGCCTTTGCAAGCAATGTCTTACCAGTTCCCGGAGGTCCTACAAGAAGCGCTCCCTTCGGAAGCTTTGCACCGATTCCTGTATATTTTCCCGGATTATGAAGAAAATCTACCACTTCCTGAAGAGACTCTTTTGCTTCATCTTCTCCTGCCACATCTTTGAATGTCACTCCGGTTTCTTTCTCTACATACATCTTGGCATTGCTTTTTCCAATGCCCATCATTCCGCCGCTTCTTGACATTCTCCGCATCAGAAAACTCAGTCCGATCCAGATAAACGCGAACGGAAGTACAATACTGATCAGAATATTAAAAAGCATCGCCGAAGTAGAATCCGGGATCTCTGCCCCATACTTAATTCCCGCTTCATAGAGGCGCTCTGACAGCTTCTCATCTTCTACTCTTCCAGTGAAATATTTTACTTTGATCCCTGGAACCTTTTCTTCCTTCGGGGTGATTATAAGTTCATTGGCACCGATCCGGACTTCTTCTACTTTGCCCTCGTCAACCATCTTGAGAAATTCACTGTACGCAATCTCTTTCGATGTGCTCTCTTCCATGAACTGATAAAGTCCAAGTACGATGACAGCCGCGATCAGTGTTGTAATTATAATAATCCCAAAGCCCTGCTTGTTGTTCTTTTGGTTATTTTTGTTTTGGTTGTCCATTCTTTTCCTCCTAATTGTCATCTCTTTTATTATAAGTATGGTCCTCGCATAAATCAATAAAAACATTGTGAAATCCCCTTCACATTTCTAAAACTTTTGTGAATTTCTACAAATCTTTCTGTTTCAAACTATTTCTTCCCGGATTCCTTCTGTTTTTTCCACTCCGATATCCGCTGTTTTTTCTCCTTGCAAAATACAAATGCTTTATAGTATACTATTGACGTATATTTATTATACTCACTTTTTTAGTAACATTATAATCAAGAATGAGATAAAGGACTGAACGCGCTATGAAAATTGGATTTGATAACGATAAGTATCTGGCTATGCAGTCAGAGCATATCAGAAAAAGAATTGATCAGTTTGACAACAAACTATATCTGGAATTTGGTGGTAAATTATTTGATGATTATCACGCTTCCCGGGTACTTCCGGGCTTTGCACCGGACAGTAAGCTGAGACTTCTCATGCAGCTGTCTGACCAGGCTGAGATCGTGATCGTCATCAGCGCCGGAGACATCGAAAAAAATAAAGTCCGTGGAGACCTCGGTATCACTTACGACTCAGACGTACTTCGTCTGATCGAATCCTTCCGCGAAAAAGGACTTTTTGTGGGCAGTGTTGTGATCACCCAGTACACAGGCCAGAGCAGCGCCAATCTGTTTAAGACAAGACTGGAGAAGCTTGGTATCCGTGTCTACATCCACCATATCATCGAAGGATATCCTTCCAATATCCCGCTGATCGTCAGTGATGAAGGATATGGCAAAAATGATTATATCGAGACTTCCAGACCACTTGTGATCATCACAGCACCGGGACCAGGAAGCGGTAAGATGGCTACCTGCCTCTCCCAGCTCTATCACGAGCACAAGCGTGGGGTCCGCGCCGGATATGCCAAGTTTGAGACATTCCCGATCTGGAATATCCCTCTGAAGCATCCGGTCAATCTGGCATATGAAGCTGCGACTGCAGATCTGAATGATGTCAACATGATCGATCCATTCCATCTGGAAGCCTACGGCATCACGACGGTCAACTACAACCGTGATGTAGAGATCTTCCCGGTACTCAGCGCTATTTTTGAAAAAATTTATGGGGAAAATCCTTATAAATCTCCAACAGATATGGGGGTCAATATGGCAGGAAACTGCATCTGCGATGATGAAGCCTGCCGGGATGCCTCCAATCAGGAGATCATCCGCCGCTACTATCAGGCACTGAACGGACTTGCAGAAGGTACTTCCACCGAAGAAGAAGTCTTTAAGATCGAACTTCTGATGAAGCAGGCACATATCACTGTCAATGACCGTGCCGTCGTAGATGCTGCTCTGAAGCGCGCAGAAGAAACCGGCGCACCTGCTGCTGCCCTGGAACTTCCTGATGGCAGTATCATCACCGGTAAAACAAGTAATCTGCTCGGTGCATCTGCCGCTCTACTTCTGAATGCCCTGAAGAAACTTGCCGGCATTGAAGATGACGTGCACATCATTTCCCCTGCTGCGATCGAGCCGATCCAGAAATTAAAAACAGCTTACCTCGGAAGTAAAAATCCACGGCTGCACACAGATGAAGTACTGATCGCACTTTCGATCAGCGCCGCAACAAATGAGACCGCACAGCTTGCGCTGGATCAAATCCCAAAATTAAGAGGCTGCCAGGTGCATACTTCTGTAATGCTCTCTGAAGTCGATGTCAAGCAGTTTAAGAAGCTTTCCATCCAGCTGACTTCCGAAGCAAAATATGAAAACAAAAAACTTTATCATTAATTCTGAATATAACTAAAACCCGCGTGGGAGATCCTGGACACTTTCTTTTTCATTCCTGGTCTCCCACGCGGGTTTTCTTATATTCTCTTTGTCACTTTCCTATTTTGTTTTCATTTCTTTCCTGACTTCGATTCCTTCTCCTATGCGCTCGTCTGTTCAAACTGTGAATTGTAAAGGTTCGCATAGAATCCGTCTTTTGCCAGAAGTTCTTCATGATTGCCCTGCTCTACGATATCCCCATCTTTCATAACAAGGATCAGATCCGCATCACGGATCGTTGACAGTCTGTGTGCAATGACAAAGCTTGTTCTGCCTTTCATCAGATTATCCATCGCTTTCTGAATCCGGATCTCCGTTCTTGTATCGACAGAGCTGGTCGCCTCATCAAGGATCAGGATCTTCGGGTCTGCAAGAATTGCCCTTGCGATCGTAAGCAGCTGCTTCTGTCCTTGCGACACATTGCTTGCTTCCTCATTTAATTCCATATTGTAGCCATCCGGAAGCGTCTGGACAAACCGGTGTACATATGCCGCCTTTGCAGCCTCCACAACTTCCTCATCTGTCGCATCCAGCTTTCCATAGCGGATATTATCCTTGATCGATCCGTGGAACAGCCATGTATCCTGGAGTACCATTCCAAACATCTGACGCAGTTCACTTCGGTTGAAATCCTTCAGGTTATGCCCGTCGATCAGGATCTCCCCGCTGTTGACATCATAAAACCGCATCAGAAGCTTGATCATCGTCGTCTTTCCTGCACCCGTCGGACCGACGATCGCGATCTTCTGTCCTTCTTTTACTTTCGCAGAAAAATCATTGATAATCGTACGGTCTTCATTGTAACCGAAATGCACATGCTTAAATTCTACATTTCCTTTCAGTCCCTCCACGGAAACCGGATGCTCTGCGAACTGGTCTTCTTCCTCTTCTTCTAAAAATTCAAAGACTCTCTCAGAAGCAGCTGCTGTTGACTGCAGCATATTAGCTACCTGCGCCACCTGCGTGATCGGCTGTGTAAAGCTCCGCACGTACTGGATAAAAGACTGGATATCTCCGACCTCGATCGCATCTTTGATCGCCAGATATCCCCCCAGGATTGCTACTGCCACATAGCCAAGATTTCCTACAAATGACATGATCGGCATCATCATTCCTGAGAAAAACTGTGATTTCCATGCAGACTGATACAAAATCTCATTGGTCTCATTAAATTCCCGGATTACATCTTCTTCCTTATTAAATGCTCTTACGATACTGTGACCACCGTACACTTCTTCGACCTGTCCGTTGACATGCCCTAAATATTCCTGCTGATTTTTAAAGTGCTTCTGTGACCGCTTTACGATTGTAGAGATCAAAAGCATCGATACCGGAAGGATCAGAAGCGCCACAACCGTCATCAGCGGACTGATGCTGATCATCATGATCAGAATACCGATGATCGTCGTAAAGGAAGTAATGATCTGTGTTGCACTCTGATTCAGACTCTGGCTTAACGTATCCACATCGTTTGTAACTCTTGAAAGTACTTCACCATGCGTCTTTGTATCAAAATAATTCATCGGCATCCGGTTGATCTTCTCAGAAATTTCTTTTCTGAGCTTATAAGTCAGCTTCTGTGAAACACCTGTCATGATAAATCCCTGGATAAATGAAAATACGGCACTGAATGCATACAGTCCTAGCAGAAACAGAAGAATCTCTGCAATTTTGTCAAAGTTGATCCCGCTTCCTCCGGATACCTTGCTGACCAGACCATTGAAAATCTCAGTTGTCGCTTTTCCGAGGATCTTCGGTCCAACAATGTTAAAGATCGTGCTTCCGACTGCAAAGATCATTACTGCGATAATCCCTAATTTATAGGCGCTCATATAGGACAAAAGCTTCTTCATCGTTCCCTTGAAATCTTTTGCTTTCTCTCCGGCTCCCATGCCTCCCATGTGGCCGCCATGTCCATGTCCTTTACTCATGCTTATTTTCCTCCCTTCTGTCCAGCTTCATCCAGATCACGCTCCAGTTCCTTTTCTGAGAGCTGGGAAGCTGCAATCTGATAATATACATCACAGTTTTTCAACAATTCTTTATGTGTTCCGATTCCTGCGATCTTGCCTTCATCCAAAACAATGATCTGCTCTGCGTGAAGGATTGTACTGATACGCTGTGCGACAATGATCACGGTGCTGTCCACCGTATGTTCTTTTAAAGCCTTTCGCAGTGTCACATCGGTCTTATAGTCTAACGCAGAGAAACTGTCATCAAAAATAAAGATCTTCGGATCCTTCGCGATCGCCCTTGCGATCGACAGCCTCTGCTTCTGACCTCCTGAGACATTTCCGCCTCCCTGGGAGATCCTGCTGTCATAACGTTTTGATTTCTCCTCGATAAATTCGGATGCCTGTGCTACCTGCGCGGCCTCCACCATTTCCTCTTCGCTTCCATCTGGATTTCCATATAAAATATTACTTGCGATCGTTCCTGAGAAAAGCACACCTTTCTGCGGAACATATCCTAACTGCTCCCTTAATTCATGCTGTGTCACATTCCGGATATCTTCGCCGTCAATCGTGATTTTTCCTTCTGTCACATCATAAAATCTCGGGATCAGATTTACCATAGTAGACTTTCCACTTCCGGTACTTCCGATGATGGCTGTCGTCTCACCAGGCTTTGCAACAAAAGAAATATCGTGCAGAACATCTTCCTCTGCTCCCGGATACCGAAAGGATACATGATCAAACGTAACAACTCCTTTTCCGTCTTTGTCCAGATGTCTCGGCTGTTTCGGATCGTTGATCAAAGTTGTACTTGTAAGAACTTCATCCACACGCGTTGCAGAAACTGCCGCTCTCGGAAGCATGATTGAAATCATACAGATCATTAAGAATGCCATGATGATCTGCATTGTGTACTGGATAAACGCCATCATATCCCCGACCTGCATCTGTCCGTCATTGATTCCATTTGCACCTACCCATACAATCAGAATCGAAATCGCATTCATGATCAGCATCATAGTCGGCATCATAAATGTCATTGCACGGTTGACAAATAAGTTTGTCTTTGTCAGATCTCTGTTTGCTTTGTCAAACCGCTCTTCCTCATGCTTCTCAGTGCTGAACGCACGGATGACAGAAAGTCCTGTCAGGATCTCTCTTGTAACAAGGTTCAGACGGTCCACAAGATTTTGCAAAATTTTGAATTTTGGCATCGCCACAACAAACAGTACGACTACGACCATCGCGATCAGTACAACTGCAAGCCCGATGATCCATGACATGGAGACATTCGTGCGGAAAACTTTAAACACTCCTCCGATTCCCATGATCGGTGCATACAGAACCATCCTCAAAATCATAACTGTCAGCATCTGGATCTGCTGGATATCATTTGTGCTTCTTGTAATCAGCGATGCTGTGGAAAACTTGTCAAACTCTCCGTTAGAAAACTCAACTACTTTGTGGAACACTTTTCCCCTCAGATCACGTCCGGTCGAAGCACCGACTTTCGATGCAAGAAATCCGACGATCACACTAACAATCATACCGAATGCAGCAAGTGCCAGCATCTTGCCCCCGGTTCGGAACATGTATCCCGTCTGGATCTTATCGGTATCCATTCCCAGATTCTGATATGCTTCCTTCAGATAGATCGTAGCTGCCTGCTCTAACATTGTCTCCGGCATCTCATCCACCTTTTGTCCAGCCTCTGTCACCATCTCTTTGCGCTGTTTTTCAGGCATCATCGCAAGAATATCAAAAACGTTCATATCCTCGCTTACCATTTCCTTTGGGATCCCGGCAAGCATTGCATCTGTCATTTTCTTCGTCTCTTCACTGTCGGATGCAAACGCAGTGACAAGCATCATCGGTTTGCTTAAGATTCCTGAAATCTCATCGGTCCTCTCCTCATCTTTCAGAATCCCATCCTTCAGAATATATGTCTCTGTCTTATAAGTATCTGTATCCTTCTCATAGGCATCCAGAACTGTTTCCTGATCTTCCCCGGATACAAATAAAAACAATCTATCCATATCTTCTACAGAAATCTGCTCCGGTATCGTTGTATCGATCCCTCCCTGCTGGATTCCGACATTGACAATGTCAGATGTATATCCCGGCAGAGACAGGTCGCAATAAGCCTGAAGCACTAAAAATACAACGATCATGCAGATCGTCGCTGCATATGGCTTCATAAATTTAAATAATTTTCCCATCTTAACCTTCCTTTCCTGCTGCACTCTTCAAGTTGTCTCTCATCTGAAGCAGAAGCCTGCGAAAAAGCATAACCTCCTGCTCATTCATATTTGCAAAAGCCTCCTGCTCAAGCTGTTCCATCACAGTCTCCATCTTTGCTGCAATATCTCTGCCCTTTTCTGTGAGAAAAATGCGCATGATCCTCTGATCATTTTCATCCTGCTTCTTCTCTATATATGATCCGGCCTCCAGCTTCTTTAACATCACTGTGATCGAAGGAGGTTTTACACCAATATGTTTTGCCAGCTCTTTCTGCGCCATTCCCCTGCCAGCCTGATCTTTTCCGTTCAATGCCCACAAAAGCCCCGCCTGGCCAGGATGAATATCTAATTCTTTAAACAGACAGATACTTCTCTGCAAATACAGATGCATCACATGACACATCAACAGCTGCGTACTTTCTTCCATTTCATTTCTCCTTTCCAAATTAGTTAATCGTTTAATTAATATTCTATGTTTCTACACAAAAATTGTCAATATCTAATCGTAGTATTTATATTTTCTTAATATTTTTCACCGAAAATTTAGTTAAATATTTAATTATTATTCTGATATAAAAATACCGCAGACTTCATTTTCTTTCAGGTACATTCTGCTATCTCTCACATATGTCCTGCACCGGCTGCATCTTTACAGCCCCTAAAAATCCGTACTGCGGCATCTATTTTATAATTTAATTTTTCATGCTTTAAAATTCCTTGCGCTCCACGATCCGTACACTGATCCACAAAGACACAAAAGATACGACAGCTGTCACAATCATTGCTGCCAGAAGAAGCCTTCCAATCTGCATCTGTTCTACCTGATTTACAACCACTGCAAGATCAAGACCCATCTTCTCCGAAATCTTCACTGCTGCCAGTCCGATCAGAAATGCGACTCCTACGATCCCAATGAACGCAATTTTCATCTTCTCCCCACCAAATTTCAAATGAACCGGAAGCATACACATCATCAGAAAAACAAGAATGACCCATGTAAATACAGATACAAAAATCCATTCTGTCTCGATCGGCTGCCCTTTCCAGATCTTTGCCCCGGCTGATATTCCTACTGCCAGAACCCACGAAACAATACTTGTCAATAACGCGAATATATATTTTTCTATCACATATCCTTTTCTCGTGATCGGAAGAGAAAATAAGAATAAATTCCCATTGTCGAACTCATCATAACTGATCGAGCTCATAGAAAACATCGCTCCTATGAAAGTCATATATCCGAGCACAAAATCAGACTGCCCTGTAAACACAGTGATTCCAATTCCCACTGCTATGATCAGAAACACAAAGCTTCTCTGTTCCTTCATTAATTTCAAATCTTTGATCAACAATCCGCTCATCTTTCCACCCCTTTGCTCATCATCATGATCACTTCATCAATGCTCCCTTTCTCCACTGCAAGCTGTGGATAATTCTCCACATAATACTGTCTCTGATCCGTGAGACACCGATACCCATATCCCTCTTTCTTATAACGCAGAATATATCTCCGCTCCAGCCCTTCAAACTGTTTCTCGTCGGCTTTCAGTATCCCGTAATCGCCAAGAAGCACATCTGTTTCCTCGTGCAGGATAATCTTTCCTTCATGGATCATATAGAGGTCATCACAGAGTGACTCCAGATCTCCTGAAATATGAGAACTGATCAAAATAGCTCTCCGTTCATCCTCCTCCATAAAATCCCTGAGCATCTCCAGAAGTTCATCTCTTGCAATGACATCAAGCCCTGCAGTCGGTTCATCCAGAATTAAAAGTTCTGCCTGATAGGAAATTGTAATCAGCACTTTTAACTTTGCTTTCATCCCCGTCGAAAATCCCTTGATCTTTTTACGAAGAGGCAGTCCAAAATATTCCGCTCTTTTCATAAAAGCCTTCCGGTCAAATTTCCTATACAGACGCTCCATAACCGGAAGAATGTCATAGATCGTCAGATACCCGCTAAATCCTGAGTCTGCAAGCACTACTCCGATTTTCTGCTTATCTTCTGTCGTAATCTTACTTACATCCTTCCCCAGAATAGTAATTGTGCCTCCATCCGCTGCAATCAACCCGAGAATCGCCTTAAACGTAGTGCTCTTTCCTGCTCCATTCTGTCCGATCAGCCCCGTCACATATCCGGGTCTCACCTCCAGAGAACAGTCCAGTGAAAACGAATCATACCGCTTTTTCAAATGTTCAATCTTTAACATCATCAACCCTCCAAAATTAATTCAAATAGACTCCTCAGTTCTTCCTCACTGATCCCATAACGTCTGCCTTTTTGAATGGCCAACTCCAAATCGGCTTCCACTTCCTTCTTCTGTTCTTCCAGAAGAATTTCTTTGTTCGTTGCTGCAACATAAGTTCCTTTCCCATGAACTGTGACAGTAAATCCCTCTTCCTCCAGAGTATCATATACTTTCTTCACTGTCAGTGCACTGATCTTCAGTTCTTTGGAAAGGGAACGAACAGATGGCAAATTATCATTTTCCTGTAACTCCCCCTGACGAATCAACTTTTTAATCTGCTCCACAATCTGTTCATAGATAGGAACCATCAGTGAACTATTTATGATAATCTTCATCTTCTTACCTCCTCTGTTCATAAACAGTATATAACAGTATTAATCTGTTGTCAAGTGTTATATACTGTTTATC
>JAPFCT010000384.1 GCA_026169575.1 Faecalimonas sp. | reverse complement strand
TAAATATGAATTTTCCCAAAAATAATTTAGCACCTCCAGATAAAAATCTACTTTAGAAATTGATACCTTAGTCCACTTAATTTCAAATCTGCTATCCAATCCATATTTAATTTTAATTTCTCGTATATCCTCAAATATTTTCCTTTTGCATTCACTTGGACATGAAACAGCACCTAAAATCATTACTGGTGAACCATCATATCTTAAATGACAACTTTCATCACAATACACATTGTAGTTCATAAATCATCCTTTCCGCACTGCAGTATCTTTTACATATCTTCATCTCGCAATTTAAACTTTCGTCTC
Organism: Faecalimonas sp.; assembly: GCA_026169575.1. The sequence goes on along the minus strand of JAPFCT010000384.1, from coordinate 2,408 downwards.
AATATAACATCCAACATATCACGCAATGCTAATAAATCATATTTACTTGCATTTTCCGGAATAATAATTTTAGCTACTTTACCATTTTCAAACGTATATGAGTGAATAAAATATTCTTTTTCCGGAAATACATTCTCTTTCGCCTTCTCTGTTACATCCGAAACTTTTTGTTGCTTTATTGAAAGATTATTATTTTCAATTTTTGTACATGCCCCCACAACAATGTTTTTCTTTTCCATTCCAATTACAAGATTCCCATCTTTCTCTTCCACTAGCGAAAGCATTTTAAATATCTCAATAATGGCAGTAGCTCCTGCCCTTGACGCACCATTATTACCAGCATTAGATGAAGAAACAATATGATTAATAAACTCTGCTTTACTCATCTTTTCTTTTATCTGGATTGCAGAAAGCATTCTTGTAAGGAACTCATCATTAGCGATTATCTGATTCCAATAACTCTGAACCTCTTCATTCCTATTTAATTCATATGCTTCCCCCATTTTTTTGCATAAATCTGTCGGTGCCTTTTTCTTTCCTTCAGATATTAACTTAATCTGAACTAAAAACCCATTATTTCTACTAATAATCGTCTTTGCCATTCTCGTAACTTTCACAAGCTCATCCAAAGACACTGCAACACCACTTTTCCCAAAAGAGTATGCCTTTATAATTTTTATTAATTCTTCATATGAAGAACCTGGTAACTTATATATACCTTCCATCGTTTTCACTCCTTACTGATTTATTTTATATTATCACTCTATTTATTGCGTGTCAATGTTGCGTTTATAAAAAATTATTTTTACGTATTTACACAAATACAAACGCAATTTTTACTTTTTTACATCTTTCTATATTTTTTATACTTCCACACTTCTCCCTTCCAAGTATGAACCTGACAGTTAAATAATCGAAAAATACCTCGCAGACCTCGTAATTACTAATTTTTTTGTTGTTAAAGTATAAAATTTCCGCAAGGTTTTACATAAAATAGAATTGACCATAAACTAATTCAACAATCTACCTAATTGAAACGGGATACTTTTTACACGTCCCCTCAAGTTGACTATTTAATTTCTTTTGTCCCCACACTCTATATCAACAACTACTGAAACATTGATATAGTTCTTTATTTCTGATTTTATTGCCCTCACTCATAAAGACGATATGCTTGAAAAAGTGCCTAAACTTAAGGATTTCTACATAGTTATACCCATTCCTTTCTCTTCGCTCAGGCACAAAACGTAATGAAAATGTTTGTTCCTAGCGTATTTTTTCTTTATACTTGTTATCGTAGGGAGCTCGGTATTACAGTCATAAAAAAGCAGTTGGACATTCCGATTAGTTCAGAGTATTCAACCGCATTTCTTCATTTTCTGTTCATTTTATTTTTGCGAGTGGCAAATCGGTGAAATAGACTGAACTTCACACCTCAAAGCCTATAAAACCGCTTATTTGCGCTGCAAAAGGCATATTGCCTCCACATGGCTCGACCCTATAAGTAAAAATTAATTTTTTTACCTATGGTGCTAGTGAATAATTCATACTCCTTTTTGAGCCATTTTAAACGATTTTTCACCATTTACTTGTACTCCATTGTTGAATTATAGAGTAAGCGTCTGAATGACTTATTCATAAATGGCTACTAGTTATCGTTGTAACCATTCTTAACAGTATCAAAGCAACATTTCCAATACTGTTCTCTTTCAAGTATCTTTATTTGATCATAGGACAGCCCAAAATATTCTAATAAAGTATATGTAAAATACTTTTCAAAGTACTCAGAACCCTTTTTCTCATATAAATCTATCAGTTTCTTGTTTCCACCATGCTTTGAGTCCAGGTAATTTCCCCATCTTTGAGCAACACCTTCTTCACTTGTTGCAGAGCCAATATATAGTTTTCTGGTATGAGTATCAGCCAAACAATATACTCCAGTTATTTTCTTTAATACCTCATAATATGTAGGGAGAATCCTTCCTGCAAAGATATCCGAAAGCCTATGATATGGAAGATGAACTCTGTTATATCCTTCAAATTTTTCTCCACTATACACGTATGATAAAACTTCTCGCACTGTAGTTTGTTCTAAATACTTACTTAAATTGAAAACATATCTTGAGAAAGTATTACCCTTTTTACATTTAATAATGAGTCTACCAAACAAAGGTGCAAACCTATCTAACACTTGTACATCTGCCCAATCATCAGCGGGTGTATCTAATCATAAGTGCACTTTTACCTTTTAGATATCCCATAAATGAAGATACGCTTATCTTCGGTGGAATACTTACTAACATATGAATATGGTCTGGCATCAGGTGTCCTTCAATTATTTCAACACCTTTATAACTGCACAATTGTTTTATAATATCTCTGATATCCGCCTTATATTGATTATAAAT
>JAPFCT010000258.1 GCA_026169575.1 Faecalimonas sp. | reverse complement strand
CATTACTTGACTTGCCATAAAAAAAGTCGCCTCCTTTTCGTACTATTCAACTTAAGTACGACAAGCGGTGACTGTACACTCTCCCGTGTGTGTCATGAAACTTTCACACGTTGTTACCGTTTTTCATCGGCTGTTATTGATTCGTACAGTGACTTGTCGCCAGTTTCCTAACTTGACATTCGCTCCACGGAACACCTGCTATTTTAAGCAGCAACCTCGCGCTTCATCGCTATCATGTCACAGCTCTCTTAGTATACAAGATACTTTTTAGTTTTGCAACTATTTTTTACATTTTTTTCGGATTTTTATTGTATTTTTTAATGTACAATTTTTTTCTTCTTTTCTATTGACAATTTTCGACTCCGGATTTATACTATCACCGAAGTTATATCAGTGATGCAGACCAAAGGCGGTGATCTTCAGGAGGATACTGTCTTTTTTTCAGCCTATCTTTTATAACTTTATACCACTAACTGTTGCTTTTGCAAGGATTTGAAAAAAACTGTTTCCCCCAATAGACAGTTTGAGCGAAATTCAATCCAATATCCATTCCCCCTCTTTTAATATAACGGATTGCAAAGCAACAAACCTCTCAATAAATATAGAAGAAAGACATGCCGCATCTTAGTCAGTCATCTTGCAGGCATGTCTTTTTTCATGTCTTTTTATCTCATTTTTAATTTCAGCATTGCGGCAGCCTTTCTTGCATTGAGTTTCGTCACACTGTTCTCCCCGAGCACGCACGTCTCTGTCCCACTCTCGCTCTTATTGATATCCACGATCGCATTCAGAGCCGGGCTTTCCACGACAAATCCCCCGGATGTCCCGACAAACTTCAGACCGGACACCGCAATCCCCCGCTTCGTCAGCTGTTCTACCGTATTCACATAATCTACATCACTGTTGCCCCAGCCATCTGCGGAAATAACCGCTCCATCCGCGCGCATACTTTCTGCCAGCACCGCGGTTCTCGTCCCCACAAGCATCTTTTCTTCCTGATTATCAGGAGTTCCTACTATAATAATGCCTAACAGATCAAAGTCTTCATCAGAAGACACCACATCCAGAAGCGGATCGCGGAAATGATGCAGACTTGTCTCCTTTGTAGATGGTCCGATTCCCATTGATTTTCCCTCCTTCTTTCTATTGCATGGAACGCAGAATTCCATCCCGGTATTCATTCGGCGTCACGACCAGCGGCATATTTCCCATGTCGATGATCGATCTCCCTCCCGCCATTCCCGACGGCTCTTTTGCAAAAAGCTGCATGTCATACATCGCACCCTGGCCTGCCACCTGTTTTATGATCACAACTTTCTTTTTTCCCGGACGCTCCACATCATAAAATTCTCTCCGCTCCGTGCACAGTTCCCCGCGCAGTTTTTTCAGGCATTCCCGGTACTGCTGTACAAATTCATCGCAGAGCTGATGCGCTTTGGTAACTGCCTCGCGATCCTGCCCTTTTCCGGCGCAGAATGTCACCTCAAATAAGATCAGGGTATCGCCCCACGCAGGTGTTCCGGCTTTCCCCCATGCAATCTGTTCTTCGATGATCCCTTCTGATGATCCAAACTCAGCAGTCTGGATCCCGTTTACATCCACACCGGTCAGCAACACGTAAGCTCCCGTCACCGTATGTGTGACTCCTTCCCCAATTTCACCAAGCACCTTTGCCGAGACCGGGACCACATCCATGATGCTGTTTGTCTCTTCCCCATACTGTTCCGGGTGTATGATCCGTATCGAAATGCGCTCGATCATCTCATGGTCCGCCTTCTGTGCAAAAGACTCCGGCGCCACCTCCATTTCCAGCGCCCGCGTGATCCGGTTTTCTTCTCCCTCACGTACATCGCTGGCATGAAACGCCTTGATCACAAGCCGGCGTTTCTTTATTTCCTCCATTTTCACTCCTCCTTGCTTTTCCTGCAAATCCTTCTCTCTGTAAAACAATCGTTTTCCGTCAAAAATATCCTTATGAAAAATCTCCCCTATAAAAAACGTGTATGAACTTCTATTTTCCTCATCTGCGCCATTCTTCCAATGCCATCTTACGAAAAACAGTTTTCATACACGTTTTCTTTCCCCTATTATACTTTCGCTACATATTCAAATGGAAGCGGAACGATCTTGCCCGGAGTCTCGATCTCCACGAGCTGTTCCAGAGTCGCTTTCACGATTCCAGTCTGCATCTCCACATCATTTGGAGCTCCTGCATTTGCCCCCATCGGAACAAGCGGCGCTACCGCACGAGGAGTTCCCGCCTGACGTACAACCGGAGGAAGTGCCGCAATAATGATCGTCGGAATTCCTGCTTCTTCAATCGCTCTCTGCACCAGTACTGCAGAGCGGTGGCAAGTACCTCAGCCGGCTGTCAGGATTACTGCATCCACGCCTTCTTCTTTAAACATCTGAGCGATCGCAGGACCTGTCTCATGTTTAAATTTCTCCTGGTTTCCGCCGCCTCCCATAAATCCGGCATGTACCGGAGCACATGCTTTGATAAATCCTTCTTTTGCCAGTTCATGGATACGGTCGATCGGGAACATACAGTTGATGTCTTTGTTTACATCCCCATTGTCATATCCTCCGTGGGATACCATCAGTTCATCGGATTTCATCTGATCCGTGATCTTTCTCCATGTAAAATCACCTGCAAGATTAAATCTCTCATCATTTTTATGGTGAACGCCCGCTGCTGTCGCCAGCGCGATCGTCATATCTTTCAGTTCTTTCTTCACCGGAGTCCATACAGCCGGCGGTGTGATCGGAACGAAGATCTCTGACTGCATACCTTTCACTACTGTTAAGCTCATTGCGATACCTCCTCATCGTCTCTGTTGTTTGCTCGCATCTCTTCCTGACGCTTCTGATACGTCATCAGATTGCTCATATATTTTTCATTGATCTCAGGCCCAAGCTGTTCTACAAAACTCATATTCCATGCAACTTCCTGCCCTACTTTCACCGGATAGTCGGTGATCAGCATCCGCATCGGTACTTTCAGATAGCCGAGACGTCCCTTTAAGTCGATCCCGACACAGCCATCATGTACCTCTACGATCACACCTTCCATCCGGATGATCTTATCGCCATATTTCATGTCATCACCTGCTATCGATTTTGGGACAGTCCTGCTGCCGCAAAATCCTAGTCGTATTTCTCTCTTCTCTTCTGGCTCATCGGAAGGGACTGTTCATTTGCTACAAGCTCCACCGGTTTTCCAGTCACATTGGAGATCAGCTCCACATTGTTTTCTTTGACATTCGGATTCCATTTCTTCTCCGGCTTCTTCACTTCTTCTCCTGCCATATCTGCCTTCAGCATATAAATAGCACGGATCGCATCTTCATGGCAGAGTGTATTGCATGCAAGCACTTCATTCTCGATTCCCGATTCTGATTTATTATTATCTACCATATTTGTCATATATTTATTTCCGACAACAAGCGCTCCCTGTACTGCACAGAATGACATTCCTACCACTGAGATTCCTCTCATACCGATCTGTTCGATATGGCTTGCAAAATCGATGTGGTTATTTCCAAATCCTTCTGTTGTGACAAATGCTCCGTCTACATCCAGCGCCTCGCACATCATTCCGACACGCTTTGACACATAGAATTTTTCTGAGTTGATCTGAGGGCTTCCCACAAAGATCACACCACAGAGATCTAATTCTTTATCGTATAACGTTTCAAGTACCAGAGGCTCTCTCCAGTAATGTCTTGACATCTCCTTCGATGCAGGTCCGATGCAGGTCAGTGCATGGATACATCCGTCAAGTACCTCAAGCGGAGATACCATTACCGGAACATTTCCAAGGTCTACATTCGGTTTTGCTCCAAGTACACCGACTGGCTCTACCGGAAGGATCAGATTGTCATGCATCGCACCCTGTCCCATGATTTCTTTTACGATTACAACTTTCTTCTTGCCAGGTCTTCTCACCTGTTCAAATGTCTCCGTATCCACAACGAGGGAATCATCCAGTTTCTTCAGTGCAAGACGGATCTCCTGCGTGATCACATCTGTCGCTGTATGCGCTGCGAGCGGTCCCGGACGCTCCATGTTCGTTCCTTCTTTGATGACAACTTCTGTCTTAATAAAGATCTCGCCCTTCTCCGGTGCTCCCGGTCTTCCCCACATGATATTCTCATCCAGGATACCTTCTGAAGAACCAAATTCACCGATCTGAACACCGTTGGCATCTGTACCTGTCACCATGACAACGACACCGTCAAGTACTCTTGTCGTACCGGTTCCAATCTCATCTTCTCCTTCTTTTGCGGCGATCGGCTGCACGTCCATGATCGTCTCAGAATAGGTATGATACTGATCCGGTGTGATAATGTCAATCTTCAGGCTGTTGACCAGTTCCTGGGAAGCTGCCGCTTCTTCCTCGATTCCTTCACGGATATATAATACGGTTCCCTCAATCTTTGTCTCCGGGCCGCGTTTTACTTCTGTGATCTGGAAATGCTTTCTTGTCAGACTTCTGATCACTTTTTCCGGCTTCTCTTCTTCCGGTGCTGCTGCAACCGGTACAACGGAAGCTGTCTGCACTGCCGGTGTCTGCGCTAAGACTGCACCTGCCGCAATTCCCGTCGGGATTTCGATATCAATATCTTTTCCCTTTCCGATGTGGATTTTCAGCACACCGCCAGCTGTTGTGACAATATTCTGGCTTGCCGCTGTCTCTTCCACTTCCTGCTGCGCTTCTGTCTCTGCTGGCTCCTCAGCAGCTGTGTCCTTTTCTACTTCTTTGATCCCTGATACTACGTCCCGTGTGATCGGTGTCAGAGAATCACAGGTCTTTGTCAGTGTTGCACCGAGGATCTCTTCGATCGTCAGAACTCCATCCAGGTTCAAAAGTCCTGAATCTACGAGATCGTCAAAGATTGTCGGATCTTCCAGGTTCTCAACACCAATCGTAATCCCTGCTTCTGCCCGGCAGCAAAGTACCGCCGGATCCTTCGCATGTTCTTTCGCTGTTTCTGCTGTAATTGACATAACATGTCCCTCCTTGTGTGAATGGTCCCATATTTCTTCTATATGAATTGCTCACTGTCCGCCGTCTGACGGTCAGCCAGATAAAGCCCGTTTTGGCCGCCGGCCTTAAATATCCTGATCGACTTTCTTGGATACTCTCAGATGTCTGTACAGTGGATGATGGATCGTTCGCATCACATGGTCTGTCTGATGGAAGACTTTCAGCCCCATCTTCGGCGCAGATCCCATCACCGTGTTGGAACAATCTGAACAGTTACCTATTATAATGTATTCACATCCGTCCTTCTTGAACTGAATGCTGTTCTTCACCTGCCCCGGACAATTTCCCGGGCGCTCACACTTTAATGCACCGTTCTTCATTTCTACCGCCTGCTTACATCTCGCAACGGATACCACTTTTCCGTTCATCTTCGCGCAGATGTCGCGCATACGCGCTTCTGTTCCACCGCAGGCACAGACAAGAAGGCCTACCGGCGCTCCGTGCAGATCTGGAAGATCGATCGTCACGATCACTCCTCCGGTCGTCTTTGTCACCGGGGTGCTCTCGTCTGCCGCATGTCCGGTAAATGGTCCTCCCACGATGATCTCACCGTAAACTCCATTGATGCCTCCGGCGCGTCCGATCAGTTCTCCAATGCTTGTCCCGATCGGAACATCCATAAATACATGCGGTTCCTCGCCGCCATTTAATTTCCCGATCACAGTCACATTCTTTGAGAAGCACGGCTTTCTCTCATCGATCGCCTCTGCCACCCTTGAAACAGTCTCTACATTGATCACAACTGCATTTGCCGCCGTCGGAAGCTGGTCAACCCCAAGTTCAATCCCGAGACACTCTCTTACGACCGCCCGCTCTTCGCCCATCGGATAAATATCCGGCAGAAGATGCATCGTGATCGCCTCTTCTTCTGCCAGCGCTTCTTTTAAAATACGAACCGCCTTCTCATTCTTCTTCTTGATCGCAAAGATCGCCTTTGCTGCATTGGTCAGTTCCATGCAGTATTTCACACCATTTATGATCTTTCCACATTGCTCTTCGATCTGGCGGATATTATGACAAAGACCCGGCTCACATTCTGCCGCATTGACAAGAATATAACCACCGTTTAAATCGGCAGAAAGCTTTACTGCCGTCGGAAATCCGGCTCCGCCCATCCCGGTGATACCGGCATAAGCCACCATCTCTGCCTTTGTTCCTTCCGGAATCTTCACATAATCTTCTGACTGCTCTTCTTTCTTCCGGATGACGATCTCTGTGTCAGTCACCGCCTCTACATTTCCGCAGACACTGGAAAATATATTGGCCCCAAGTCCATCCGGAACTGCGATCAATGTCCCTCTCTGTACATCTGCACCTGGCTCTGTAACTGCCTTACACGGTGCCCCAACGTGTTGTTTTAATAAAATATGTACCCGTTCCACTGCTCTTGACTCCTTTATCTGTATTCACTAAAAGCTGAGTATAATACTCAGCTTTTTCGTTCATCGGTCAATCAAGCCTGCCCCTGTCTTCTGACAGTAACAGCCTTGCTCTCTCTATTCTGTTGGCGGTCATCTCTGACCTTCTATGACAATTCCAGTCTGCACATCTATATGTAAGCCTCACAAAGACATCTGTGCGTCATACTCTGTGCAATGCATCTTCCGGAATAACGGCTGTTCTTCCCCTCTCCGGGAATGCCGCGGATGCATCTGGAACAATACTCCTTTTGGCGGAGGCATGTGGGAATCGAACCCACCCGGGACGCTCTTAACGCCCCACACTAGTTTTGAAGACTAGGAGGCACACCAGTTACCCATCTACCCCCGGATATGCATTTTTCTCTGCTCATTTACTTTATCACAAACCTCTTTGTTTTTCAATAGCAAATTTGAACTTTTTCAAATTTATTTATGGTTGTAAATTTCCACTTTTCATTGACTTTTCAGGTATTTTCGCCGATAATACTATTAGAAAACTGAACTGCGTTCTAGTATTTAGTCTATTACCAGTCCTGCTGTTTCATACGAACCTGAACATCAAATTTTGGAGGTACTGCAATGGAAATCAATGCACATTTAGATACGGCGTCTTTTGAAGCCGCTTTCAAGGCAATCGACACACACACTGTGGGGGAATTTACCCGCATCATTTTATCTGGATTCCCGGAATTAAAAGGAGATACTATGATCGAGCGCAAGAATTACCTTGCGAAACATTATGACAAATACCGCACCGCTCTGATGTTTGAGCCACGCGGACATCACGATATGTTCGGCGCACTTCTTACCGAACCGATCCACCCAGAAGCAGACTTCGGAGTGATCTTCATGGACACCGGAGAATATCTGAATATGTGTGGACATGGCACGATCGGTTCTGTCACAGCGATCATTGAAACCGGGCTGGTAGAAGCAAAAGAACCTTACACAGAAGTCGTACTGGACGCTCCTGCCGGGCTGATCCGCACAAAGGCAGAAGTAAAGAACGGAAAAGTCGTAAGCGTCACTCTCACAAATGTTCCTTCTTTCTTATACAAAGAGAACCTTACCACAGTGATCGACGGTCAGGAGATCCAATACGATATCTCCTTCGGCGGAAGTTTCTTTGCACTTGTAGATCTTGCACAGATCGGAAAGACCGTTGTCCCGGAAAATATCCGTGAACTGACACGCTTTGGTATGCAGCTTGTCAAACAGATCAATGAAGAAGTAAAAGTCAAACACCCGACACTGGATATCACTTCTGTGGATCTTGCAGAACTGTACTGTTCTACGACAACACCGGGCTGCAGCATGCGGAACGTCGTGATCTTCGGCGATCATATGGCTGACCGTTCTCCTTGCGGAACCGGCACAAGCGCAAAACTTGCAGCCCTGCATGCACATGGCAAGATCGGAGTGAACGAACCTTTCGTATACGAGAGTTTTATCGGCTCTAAATTCACCGGGATCATCAAAGGCGAGACAACCGTAGGGGACTACAAAGCAGTCATTCCACAGATTACCGGAAGCGCCTACATCACCGGTGAGGCAACCTACGTGATCGACCCTGACGACCCGTTAAAATACGGTTTCCAGGTTGGATAATCCAACTACTTCTTATGTATTTAGAGGAAAGGAGGCAGCTATGCCAAGAAAACGCCAGACTACCAAAAGTAAGATTGTAAAAGCCGCGTGGAATCTCTTCTACAAAAAAGGATACCACGCCACAACGATCGATGACATCATCGCTGCCTCCAGGACGTCAAAAGGCAGCTTTTATCACTATTTTAAAGGGAAAGACGCGCTCCTCGGTTCACTTGCCTATCTGTTTGACGACAAATACGAGGAACTTGTCGCATCCATGGATCCGTCTCTTTCTGCCGCCGACAAACTTCTCTATCTGAATTACGAACTGTTCCTGATGATAGAGACAAGTGTGGATATCGAACTTCTGACACTGCTCTACTCCTCGCAGCTGACCACAAAAGACCAGAGAGCGCTCCTGGATGATAACCGGTTCTATTTCACTTGTATCCGGGAGATCATCGAAGATGCACAGAACCGCGGAGAGTTCACTTCTGACCGCTCTGCAAACGAACTTGTTCATCTCTATACCATGTATGAACGTTCACTGATCTACGACTGGCTGCTCTGTCAGGGATCCTATTCCCTGAGCAAATACAGCGCGGAACTTCTTCCGGGAACCTTAGCACAGTTTCTCGCAAAAGAGCAGGTCATCATCACAAACTGACTTTTGTAAAGATGAGAACCGACAGCTTCGTTTGATATCCGAAAAGCAAAAAGCCGACTTTTTAAAATCCGAATAAACTTTCTTTAAAAAATAGGCTTCGCCTATTCAGCTCCCCTTCCCCTCAATCTTGAGGGGTTAGGGGGTTTCTTTTTCTTCCTTTTTCCTGCATAATAGACTTATGAATATCTTACAAAGAATCTTTACCGACTATTATGAAGAAATAAAATATACCCTTCATCCCAGAAAGACTGAGATGGAAAATATCGATAAGATGTT
>JAPFCT010000348.1 GCA_026169575.1 Faecalimonas sp. | reverse complement strand
TATTTATCCTGGTGTCTGGATACTCCGCGAAGCGGCATACTCTTCCCGTTTAAGAAAAATCCTTTCTCCGGATCTACGGTATATTCCCGGACTCCGAGCCTTGCTTCCACTTCATCCAGCACTTCATTGTGGCGAACCAGTCTGGCACAGACGGTATAGAGATATGGATCTTCCACTCCCTGCCACAGATGTACATCAGGAAGTTCTACAGATACTTCCGTATCTTCCACTGCCGGGCGGACAGCAAACACTTTCGTCTCTCCATCTTCATCATAGATCTCAAATTCTACCCGGTCACCTTGCTGTGCGTTTGTCACATAAGAATGAATATTAACTGTTGCATTTTCTCCCTGGATCTTGGAAGAAACCTTGATTCCCGGCGCTCCATAGTAATCCAGGTCAAAATGAGACTCGTTTACGATCACAAGGTTGACATCTCTGTACAGGCCTCCATAGAATGTAAAATCAGCCATCTGCGGATAGACATTTGACCTTTGTGCGTTATCAACACATACCGCGGTCAGGTTCTCTCCATTCTCATCCAGCTCTTCTGTGATATCTGCACGGAAAATGCTGAATCCGCCTTCATGATCACATACTTTCTTGCCATTTACATAGGCTGTGCAGACATTTGCCGCAGCCTGAAACTCCAGGTAAATACGGCTGCCTGGCTTCACGGTATACGGACCAAGTTCTTTTACATACCAGCAGGCTCCGCGGTAATAATCAGATCCGCCGTCCTGACCGTCATATTGATTCCATGTATGCGGAAGGTCTACCACTTCCCAGCTTTCGTCACATACTGCCGGCAGTTCTTTCTGCTCTTTGCTGAAAGACCATCCTTCATTGATATTAATAATTTCTCTCATACTGTTTTCTCCTTTCCGATCATCTATCTGGAAAGATTCTTTCTGAATTCCCGGATTCTTTCCTCCTCATAACTTCCTGCATAAGTGCCTGAAAGAAATTTTTCCAGTCCTTCTGAAAGAAATCTTTCCCAGGAATTTTTCTCCTTTTTTACAAGGATCGGATAATAATGCACTCCATTTTCTTCCGCTGCTTTCTGATCTCCCGGTGCATCCCCGATCATCAGCACATGATTTTTCTCATAACCTTTTTCCAGAAGTCTTCCGATGCAGTAAGCTTTTGTCCCTGCATCCTGCGCCAGCATGATATCGGTATGTCCAATCAGACCATGTCTTGTCCACTCCTCTTTTACAGCTCCGGCATTTGCAGAAGAGACGATTGCCACATCTGCCGCAGCATGCGCTGCTGCCAGTCCGGCTGCAGCACCTTCAAAAGGAAGGTTTTCTTCCTCCGGAAGTTTCTGGATCGCAGCATTGACGCGATTCGACCATTCCAGCGCCATCTGAAGAGATTTACTTTCTTTCTCCGCAAGCACAGCCTCGATCGCCCGGTTTGACAATTCCTTCGTCGTCTCTGCCCAGTGAAGAAACGTATCAAGATCCTCAATCTGCACATCCGCATAAGTATCCTGTGCCTCTTTTAATGCGATCGCAAGTCCTTTGAAACGGTTGATCCCTCTTGTCATCGTATAGAGATTAATCTCGTTCCAGCGGGCAAGCAATGCTTCTTCATGGGAAGAAAGATCCCACACTTCGATCATGCATGGACCAAAGCAGCGAAAATGCTTGATATCCATCGTATCCATCGCACATCCGTCAGAGTCCACACAGATCAGAAAATCATGTTTTTTTTCAAAAGAGTCGAATATTCCTGACATTCTCTGCCTCCTAGAATCCAAAGTATTCCATCGCGTTATTGTAGCAGATATTTTCCACCATCTGTCCGAGGAACTCCATATCTGCCGGATACTCTCCGTTTTCCACAAGATTTCCAATGTAGTTGCAGAGGATACGGCGGAAATATTCATGTCTAGGGAAAGAAAGGAAGCTTCTTGAGTCTGTAAGCATTCCAACAAACGCAGACAGAAGTCCGATCTGGCTTAACACGTCTAACTGTGCTTCCATACCACGCTTCTGATCAAGGAACCACCATGCAGCACCAAACTGTACTTTTCCTTTGCAGGAACCATCCTGGAAGTTTCCGGCCATACTTGCAAGCATCTCATTATCTTTTGCATTCAGACAGTAGAGGATCGTCTTAGGAAGCTCTGCATTGTAATCCATCGCATTTAAGAGTGCACTTAATTCTTTTGCGTAGCAGATATCATCGATCGAATCGAATCCTGCATCTGGTCCTAATTTTTCAAACATTCTTGTAGAATTGTTGCGGACTGCTCCGATGTGAAGCTGCATTGTCCAGTTTCTCTTATGATAATTGCTTCCTAAAAATACAAGAACGTTTCCTTTGAATTTCTTAATCTCTTCTGCAGTAAGTTTCTCTCCTGCCAGCGCTTTTTTTAAGATCGCATCTACTTCTTCCTCAGAAGCCTTGATGTAAAGGTTCTCGTCTAATCCATGGTCGCTGACGCGGCATCCTGCCTCTGCAAAGTAATTGATTCTCTCTTCCAGCGTTTTCTTTAATGTATCGATAGAATTGATCTCATATCCGACAACCTCTGAAAGTCTGGCAATGTACTCTGCAAAATCAGCTTTATCGATTCCAAGCGCTTTATCCGGACGGAATGTAGGAAGAACCTGGATCTCAAATCCGTCTTCTTTTAATGCTTTGTGGTATCTCAGATCGTCTGCCGGATCATCTGTAGAGCAGAGCACTGTGATATTCATCATGCGGAGAAGATTTCTGACAGAGAATTCTTTTGTGTTAAGCATTTGGTTGCATTTTTCATAAATCTCTTTTTCTGTCTTCGGACTTAATGGCTCCTCGATGCCAAAATACCGCTGAAGTTCCAGATGTGTCCAGTGATACAGCGGATTCCCGAATGTATAAGGAATCGTCTCTGCCCATTTGCTGAATTTTTCCTGGAAGGAAACATCTTTTCCAGTTACATACTCTTCTTTGATTCCGTTTGTTCTGAGCGCGCGCCACTTATAGTGGTCTCCTCCAAGCCAGATCTCCCCAATATCGTTAAATACTTTGTCCTCGTAGATTTCCTGCACATTTAAGTGATTGTGGAAATCACAGATCGGCATTTTCGCCGCATGGTCATGGTATAATACTTTCGCTGTTTCTGTCTCTAAAAGGAAATCCTGATCCATAAATTTCTTCATTATTATTTTCTCCTTATTTTACATTTCTGATCTGTCCGGTCAGCTTTCCATCTTCCGGACGCTTCATCTCCATCCTTTCCAGGATAAAGAACGCCAATGCAGAAAAACAGACTCTGCATGTTCTTCTGCATTGGCAATGTGTCTTTTCTATCTGATTACTATTATACGCCTGAGTAAGCAGAGAACCCTCCGTCTACCGGAATTACCACACCATTTACGAAGCTTGAAGCATCTTCGCACATTAAGTATAATAATGTACCGATCAACTCTTCTGATTTACCGAAACGATCCATCGGTGTATTTCTTAAAATCTTCTCTGTACGTGCTGTCGGTGTTCCGTCATCGTTAAATAATAATTTTTCGTTCTGTTTTGATACAAAGAATCCAGGTGCGATTGCATTGCAGCGGATTCCCACTTTTGAAAAGTGTACTGCCAGCCACTGTGTAAAGTTAGAGATGGCAGCTTTTGCTCCACTGTAAGCCGGAATCTTTGTAAGTGGTGTGAACGCATTCATGCTGGAAATATTGATGATGCTTGCACCTTTCTTGTCCATCATATCCTGCGCAAATACCTGTGTCGGAAGTAATGTGCCGAGGTAGTTTAAGTTAAATACAAACTCAACGCCGGATACATCAAGATCAAAGAATGTCTTCATCTGATTTAAGTCTTCTTTGTGGAAGAACTCATTGTCTGTTGTCGCTCTCGGATTATTTCCTCCAGCTCCGTTGATCAGAATATCACATGTTCCGAAGTCTGCAAGGATTGCATCTCTTGCCGCTTCAATGCTCTCTCTCTGAAGTACGTTGCATGCATATCCTTTTGCGATTCCGCCATCTTTGACGATTGCATCTGCATTTGCTTTCGCTGCTTCTTCATTTAAGTCAAGGAGAGCAACCTTTGCTCCGGTCTCAGCAACAGCTGCCGCAAACATAGAACAGAGAACTCCGCCGGCTCCAGTTACAACTACTACTTTATCTTTCAGATCAATTTGAAATGGAAGTTTCATAATTTTCCACACTCCAGTCTTTAAAATTTTTACGAACTATTTATCTAATTTATCAAGGGTTTCCCAGATTCCTGTCATGTACATTGCACCTAATGCTCTGTCATACAGTCCGTATCCCGGTTTTCCAGTCTCACCCCAGATCATTCTTCCGTGATCCGGTCTTAAATATCCCTCAAATCCTGCATCGTGATATGCTTTTAAGATTTCAACGATATCTAACGATCCACACGGTGAATAATGTGCACTTTCCTCAAAGGAACCATCTTCCAGAATCTTGACATTTCTTACATGTGCAAAATGGATCCGTCCCATTGCCGCATATTTCTTTACCATCTCTGCGTAATTATTGAATGTTGCACATCCAAGACTTCCGCTGCAAAGTGTCAGTCCGTGATGTTTGTCATCATAGAGACTTAAGAAACGGTCAATGTTCTCTTCACATGTGATGATTCTCGGAATTCCGAAAATAGACCACGGTGGATCATCCGGATGGATTCCCATGTTGACGTCAAATTCGATTGCAGTCGGCATGATCTCATTGATGAAGTACGCGAGGTTCTCCCACAGTCCTTCTTCTCCAAGATCCTTGTATGCCTGGATCAGCTCCGCCATCTCTTCTGTTGAGTAAGAAGAATCCCATCCTGGAAGCGCCAGTTTTGTAGGATCCATCTGAGCCACATGCTCTTTGTAATATACAAGTGCATTTGATCCGTCCGGAAGTTCTCTGTCAAGCTGTGATCTTGTCCAGTCAAATACCGGCATAAAATTGTAGCAGATACATTTCACACCTGCTTTTGCAAGACGTCTGATGTTCTCCTTATAATTTTCAATATACTGCTGATAATTGCCTCTTCTCAGCTTAATGTCTTCATGAACCGGAACACTCTCGATCACTTCCATCTCAAGACCTTTTGCTTCTACCTGGGCTTTGAGTTTCTCGATCTCTTCTACCGGCCACACTTCTCCAACCGGAACGCTGTATACAGCTGTCACAACGCCTGTCATTCCAGGAATCTGACGAATGTTGTCAAGCGTTACCGGATCGTCTGGTCCATACCAGCGAAATGTCATTTTCATACACATTTCTCCTTTCATTTTCTTTTTGCATTTATATTATTATGCGTTGTAAGAAACGCAAAATATCACTTTGAATATCGACAGGCAGCCATAATGCTGACTGCCGGATGTATTTACCGCAAATTATTTTGCCGCTCTTTTGTCTAATTCTACTCTGATTTCTTCCAGTTTCTTCTTAGAAAGAGGATACCAGAAAATCAGGATCAGTGCAATGATCAGATATCCGACTGCCGGAACACCTGTTGCCACCGCATAAATAGAGTTCTTTACAGCTTCTGTCTGATCGATACCAGTACCTGACTGATAACCGATCAATGCAAGTGCATATCCGCCAAGTCCTCCTGCGAGAGCCTGTCCAAGCTTTCTTGCAAAAGAGTAAACTCCGTAGACAGTACCTCCGTCTTCCGAACCTGTCATCACTGTCTGATAATCAATGATATCTGTGATAAATGCCCAGATCATCAGGTTGAAAAGACCACTTCCGAGGTTTCCTAATAAGATGATTCCGCAGAATACCCATGGGTTTTTGATCTTTGCAACAAACAAGAATGCATAGACAGCTGCTGCAAAAAGTAATGCTGCACTCGATGCTTCTTTCTTTCCGAACCTCTTAGTAATTTTACCAGAAAACGGCGCTAAAATCAATGTACATGCAGTACCTAATAAACTTGCAAGTGACATCGCTTTTGTGTTTTTGAAGTAATCCTGATACAGATATACGTTCATAGACTGTGCAAGAAGCATTGCAAGAAGCAGTACGATCGCTGCCACAATGATAGATACCAGTGCGCGGTTTCCAACAAGTCCTTTTACAAGGTCTTTTGCAGAAGTCTTCTTCTCTACTGTCTTTGTCTCTGTCACAACACGCTCTGTAGACCATTTGTAGCAGATAGTGTAGCAAATGAATGCACATACAGCGAAAATAAGAGAAAGGATGAACATACGCTCTCCTACTAATACCTGATTTCCTGCCTCATCTTTTACATATACGATCATCGGCGCTACAAATCCAACGATAACGCCCGCAAGTGCTGCACCTACACTTCTAAATGTGGAAAGCTGTGCACGCTCTACCGGGTCAGTGGAGATTGCGGAAGCCATAGAACCATAAGGAATGTTGATCGCTGTATAGCAGAAGCTTCCCCATAAAATATAAGTCACGAAGATATAAACGATCTTCAGTGCATACGGAAGGTTTGCCACCCATGGAACAAATACAAGTACACCTGCAAGAACTACCGGGATACGCATTCTTCTGATCCACGGACGGTATCTTCCTTCTTTTCCTGGTTTGGAACTGTCTACGATACGTCCCATTCCGATATCTGTGAATGCATCCACAAAACGCGCTACTAAGAATAAAGTTCCTACCACACCTGCGTTGATTCCAAGCACACTTGTGTAGAACACCATCAAAAACTGACTGATCAGAATAAAGAAGAAATCGTTACCAAAATCTCCACACATGTAAGCGATTTTATCTTTGATTCCGAAAGGTTGATTGTTGTTTGCTGAACTTGCCATTTTCATCCTCCTAAAACTAAAATCTTTTTCTTTCGGCATGTTTTGCTCTTCGGTCTGTGCTGACCTTGTTATTACTTTAACACATATTTTTTCTAAGCGAGAGGAGAATTCTCATTGATTTTCGTAATATTTTCATGTATTTTAATAGTATACAAAACAATTTTAAGGAGATTATCATGAAACAGATCAATATTTGTTCCCTTCTCACCGACCTGTTATACTCTGCCCTGAAAGTACAGTCCGCTGTTCTGACTCCTCCGTTTGAACATCTGGAGCAGATTGATTTCGGACTCCGCAGGAAGATCTGGAGCGATTTTGACTATCGAAGTCTGCTCACAGAGTCTTCTCATATTATGTGTGATAATTCTATTTATTTCATGGAAGACAATTTTTATTCACATTATGTAATTTTTAAACATCCTGATCTTGCAGACAGCTATTTCTACATCGGTCCTTTTCTTACCCGGACTGCAGATGATGCCTTTCTGTCAGAGATCATTTTAAAAAACCATCTTTCTGAAAATATGCTGGATTCCCTCCGCACTTACTACAATACGATTCCGGAGATCGAAATGCGGACGATCATTGCCACGATCAATACGATCGGAAGTTATCTGTATGGAGGCCCGGAATCTTACCTTGTCCATTTCATCACAGAAAACTGGGGACCAAATGATGTCAGTTATGAATTTACATCCACACCAGAACTATACCTTTCTATGGATGTCATGGAAGAACGATACCGGATGGAAAATGAACTTCTCGATGCCATTTCCAGAGGAGACAGACGAAATGCACTGAAATCTTTTCACGCCTTCAGCACTACCCGCTTCGAGAGCCGGACAGAGGATCTTGTACGCGATTCTAAAAACCGCCTTGTGATTTTAAATACACTTTGCCGGAAAGCCGCTGAAAAAAGCTTTGTCCATCCGATTTATCTGAATGAGATTTCGACAGACTACGCCCTGCAGATCGAATCGTCTTCCTCCGTGGAAAATCTGAATGCGCTGATGCTTGATATGATCCGCAGATATTGTCTGCTCGTCCAGAACCAGTCGATGCTGCACTACAGTCCGGTCATCCGGAAAGCGTTAAATTACATCCACTTTAATCTGCATCACCCGCTCTCGCTGAAATCAGTCGCGGAAGTACTGAATGTAAATCCAAACTATCTGTCCACAATCTTTAAAAAAGAACTGGATATTACACTGACTGAATTTATCAATCAGCAGCGGATCCATATCGCAGTGAAACTGTTAAACACAACTGATCTTCAGATCCAGGATGTTGCATGGAATGTGGGGATGAACGATGTCAACTATTTCACAAAACTGTTTAAAAAAGCAGTCGGCGTCACGCCCAGCAGTTATAAAAAAAATATCCGCCGGACGTCACAGAGCGAGAAGAAACTTTGACCAATATCGTTTGATCCTGACAACAACGGGCATGCCGCAATCTGCAGCATGCCCGTTGTTTCTTTTGCTGTTCAGTTATGATTCCTCTGTCGTAAATAATGCATTGACAAATTCATCCGGATCAAATTTCTGAAGATCCTCGATATGTTCCCCGACACCAATATATTTTACCGGTATGCCGAGCTCTGCCTGGATCGCAACCGCGATCCCGCCTTTTGCGGTCCCGTCTAATTTTGTCAGGACAATTCCTGTGATATCTGCCGCCTCCTTGAATTCTCTCGCCTGCGCAAGCGCATTCTGCCCGGTTGTCCCATCTAATACGACAAGCGTTTCTCTGTATGCATCAGGGAATTCCCGGTCAATGATACGGTTGATCTTCTTCAGTTCTTCCATCAGATTTTTCTTGTTGTGCAGACGTCCGGCGGTGTCACAGAGAAGTACGTCTGCCTTCCTTGCCTTTGCAGCCTGCACCGCATCATAGACGATCGCCGCAGGATCTGCTCCTTCCTGACCGCCGATCATATAGGCGTCTGCTCTTCTTGCCCATTCTGTAAGCTGCTCTCCCGCAGCCGCACGGAACGTATCTGCAGCTGCCAGAACGACTTTCTTTCCTTCTTCTCTGAGCTTTCCGGCAAGTTTTCCGACCGTTGTTGTCTTTCCGACACCATTCACCCCGATGACAAGCACAACGGAAGTGCGGTTTTCAAACTCATAAGCAGTATCACCGATACTCATTTGTTCTTTGATACTGTCGATCAGAAGCTGTTTGCACTCCGCAGGCTCTTTGATATGATTTTCTTTTACTTTCGCTTTCAGGTCTTCTATGATTTTCATCGTTGCATGGATTCCCAGATCTCCCATGATCAGGATCTCTTCCAGTTCCTCATAAAAATCTTCATCGATGCTTGAAAATCCATTAAAAATACTGTCGATTCCGGACACGATATTATCTCTTGTCTTGGCAAGTCCGGATACCAGACGTTTGAAAAATCCCTTTTTTTCTCCCATATACAGTTCCCTCCTATTTTTCCAGCTCATGTTCCAAAAGGTTTACAGAGACCAGCGTCGATACTCCTTTTTCCTGCATCGTGATCCCATACAGCCGGTCTGCCGCCGTCATCGTGCCACGCCTGTGTGTGATCACGATAAACTGGGTATGTGTTGTCAGTTTATGTAAATATTTTGCGAAACGTGTTACATTCGAATCGTCAAGCGCCGCCTC
>JAPFCT010000281.1 GCA_026169575.1 Faecalimonas sp. | reverse complement strand
GCCGCCACATGTCCTGCTACCGCACCAAAATCCATACCGAACAAGAGCACCGCTGCCGCTCCGAGAAATCCATAGACGAGCAGCGTGTCTCTGTCATAATCTTTTGCAAAAAACTTTGGAAGAAGAATCTGCAGTGCAACACCGATCCCATTGACCACTCCCGCAAGGATTCCGACTGCATCCAGCTTGATATCCCCTCCGCCGATCAGATTCGCCACCAGGATCGCGCCGATCAGGCAGACAAAGATCGTGATGATCTTACTCCTCTCCAACTTCTCTCCAAACATAAATCTTCCGAGAATTGCAACCCAGATCGGACTCATAAACATCAGCACTGTCGCAACCCCGACCGGGATCCTCGACACTGCCACGCTGTAGCTGACAAAGCTAATGCTGTAAGCAACCGCCCCATATGCAATACAGATGACAAGCCCTTTCAGATTGATCTTCAGCGCCGATGGCTTTGTGATAAGAAGGAATACGAAATAGGCTGCCCCTGCCAGTGCACAGCGAAAGAAAGAGATCTCAATGTTGGAAAACTGATATTGTGAGAGATCCCGCACGAAAATCCCCATGATTCCCCACATGACTGCAGTGATCACCGCCAGTACAATTCCTTTGCTGCGCTTATTCATGGCTTGTCTCTCCTTCACTTCCATTTTCGTTTTGGATCGCTTCTCTGCGATAGATCACTTCATTTTCTTTCAGTGTCATCAGCACCTGAATGTCTGAGAGTGTCTCCGCATCTGCCTCCAGCGGATCCTTGTCAAGTACAACAAAGTCCGCATATTTTCCGACAGCGATCGTTCCTTTTTCTTCCTCCTCGTGATACTGGTAAGCTGCATAGCTTGTGATCGCTTTCAGTGCCTCAAGCACCGGAACCCGCTGATTTTCCCCAATCACCTGACCGGTTCTCGATATACGGTTCACTGCGCAGGAGACAGTCCGCATCATATCCGGCGGAACCACCGGCGTATCCTGGTGGAATGTAAACTTCATTCCATGATCCAACGCATCTTTTACCGGAGAAATCTGGCTTCCCCTCTCTGGTCCGAAATTCTTCATATGGATATCTCCCCAGTAATATGTGTGCGCCACGAAAAAGCTAGGGATCATACCGATCTCTTTCATCCGGCCTAACTGATCCTTTCTGACAAGCTGTGCGTGTACCATTACTGCACGGTTGCTGTCCTTCTCTCCCCTTGCTTCCAGTTCTTTCTCAAACTGTGCGATATATTGTTCTGCTGCAGCGTCCCCGTTGCAGTGTGCGAGAAGCTGCTGCTTCTTGTCCAACGCAACTGCAATATATTCTCTTAATTTTTCATCACTGTGGATCGGATACCCGCAGTATGTGTCATCCCCTTCATAAGGCGCTGTCATCCACGCAGTTCTTCCCTGCGGAGAACCGTCCAGAAATACTTTGAATCCGCCCATTTTAAAATGATCCTTATACTGTCCGGCATACTCCGGTTCAGCCTCCGGAAGATCCGCTGCCGTCATCACATCGGCATAACCGACTACATCCAGCTTCAGAAGCCCCGCACCGGATGCATATTTCAACAACTGGAACAACGGTTTCCCGACCATTCCATCCTGCACCGTCGTCACCCCGTAGCTTGCATACATCTTCTGCGCTTCCCCGATCAGACGCATCAGTTCCTCCATCGATGTCATTGGAAGCTTTGTCTGAAATTCGATGAATGCTTTCTCTTCCATATATCCGTCCGGTTCTTTCGTCTCCCCAACTCTTCCATAACGTCCCCCCGGACAGTCTTCAGTCTCTTCTGTAATTCCCTGAAGTTCCAGTCCGCGGCTGTTTGTCACTCCCATATGGGAGGAAGCATGGATCAGAAGCACCGGATGCTCACTACTAATCTGATCTAACACGGTCTTATCCGGATGTCTTCCCTCTGCGAGGAAGTTCTGGTCATAATTACATCCGATGATCCATGCGCCTTCCTGCAGGTTTCTCTTCTCTTTAAAATCCCGCATCAGTTCTACAATCTCTGCGAAATCCTTACAAAGGGACAAATCGCACTGTGTCATCGCATTGGCTGCACCGACAAAATGCGAATGTGCATCGATAAATCCCGGCATCAGCACCGCACCGTTCAGATCGATCACCTCATCGCCATCCTCCTGAAGCTTCAGCACATCCCGGGCAGTTCCAACTGCCTTGATCCGCCCATGCTCCACACACACTGCCTCTGCGTACAGCGCATGATCTTCCATTGTTAAAATCGTTCCATTTGTATAAAAACTCTTCATAGATTCTCCTCTTCTTCTAGTGTACTATCTCATTCTATGTCAGTATGCTGAAAGTGAATGAGACAGTACATTAATTTGTTTCAATATATTTTTTGTTTCTGCCTCTTCCTACAACTGCAAGTGCCCCTGCATCTACAAGCTGTTTTAAAAGGATATACGCTCTTGTTTCCTTTATATCCAAAAGCATCTGCACATCTTCTAATGTAATTTCGCCATGTCCGGCAACAAATTCCAGAATCATCCGCATCTGCTCTTCCGTTTTTGCTTTTGGCTGTACAGCTTCTTTCCATTCCAGAGCATCCTTTTCCCTGACAGCATTCATATTCGGAAGGGTGATCTTAAATGAATTTGGCGTGATCGACAGCTTCGGCTTTCTGGCGGCTTTCTCATACAGTGCGTAGATTCTGCGGATTCCCGTTCCATATGCTTCGATAAAGCGAAGTCTGTGAAACACTTCCGTCAGTTTACTGTTCCGCGACAATGAAATCCCATTACAGATATCTTCCTCTGAAATTCCCGGCAGCAATCCTCCAATAGAAATAAATTCCATCTCTTTTTTGTTCACATTTATGATAATGCTTCCACTGTAATTATAATCTCTGTGTACGATCGCATTTAGCAAAGCTTCCCTTATCGCTTCCTCCCTGTAATCCCAGCGGTCTTCTCTTTCCAGACCTTCGATACTTGCTCTGTTCTGGTTGCAAAGCTGCAGGTAATCATACGTCTTTTCCAACTGTTCTAATACGGAGCCTGAAAATTCCTTTTTATCTTGAAAGACTGTATTTGCATCATCAGAAAATACTGCAACCTTTATTGTATGCATACATTGATCTGAAAGCAGCAAGCCCAGATTTGTATACAGATTAAAGTCCGAGTTCTTAATTCCAAGCTGGTAATATTTATTTGGCTCAAAAGGAACCCCATGTTTTCTAAAAACCTCTGCTGTATATAAAAATGTAAGTTCCTGGTCCAGTGAACGCAGATTTTCAAAAGAATTTCCATCCGCATATTTGATCAGCTGACGGATCTGCTCCTGGGATGCCTGGGCAGAAGACGCTCCCTGACGCACATACACACCGGATGGCTTCAACCCCTTCGCCCTCAGGTAGTATGGTTTATACGTTCCTTCTCCAATCTCGATTTTTATTACATTGCCTTCTTCCAGTGTATACTTTACGAACATTGTAACATCTGGAAGAATCGCATCCCGTATTCCATTTGTGATCCGGGTATATACATCATCTACATCCTCTATTCCAACACGGTTCCCGCTGTCATCCACTCCAACGAAGATCACGCCTCCATCTGTATTTGCAAACGCAATTACTTCTTTATAAATTTCGGAAACAAATGTTTCTTTAAACTCTATCTTTTCACTCTCATATGGCATAAAGATTCCTCCTCAAATTTCCTCTTTCTATGCGCCGCTCTCTAAATCTAACTTTATTATCGGTTAATTTTCATTCAGCGTCAAGTGAAAAAAGTGAAAATTCACTTTGTTCATTTTTCATAGTGAATATCAAATCTAAAGAGTAATACACCGATGCACATTTTCTTATGCAATCAAAAGAACATTCCCACGGAACCGCTGGCAGTCTCTCTGTCTTTTCCGTGGAAATGCTCTTCTATTATCGTCTTATTTTTCTACTTTTATTCTGCCTGAAGAACAAGTTCTCCGTCCTGAAGTCCTTCGGATACTGCGCGAACTTTAATCTCGCCACTTTCTTCTCCGGACTGGATCAGTGCGAGGATCAGTCCTGAGAATGCATGTCTGGAAGATGCCTTGTCATTCTCTCTGCATCCCGGATCTCCATTTCCAAGACCTAACAGATGTCCTGCTCCGGTCACTTCAAATATCACGTGATTCTCTGCGTTTGGAACAACGATTCCATTTTCATCTACGATAGAAACTTTCACGCAGGAAACGTCCATACCGTCTGCTTCGATTGCATTTCTGTCTGCTTCCATTCGGATCGCTGCTGCTTTTCCGGCTGTACGCTGTACATCTTCTGCAACCTTCTCGCCATTTCTGTATCCGATCGCGCGAAGTTCTCCCGGATGATATGGTACTTCAAATGGAACCCATGCCTCTTCCAGCGGTTTTCTTCCAAGTGATTCCCCATTTAAGATCAGCTCTGCCTCATCACAGTTTGTATAAAGACGAATGTTCTTGATCTCTCCTTCTTTCTCCCATGTCCAGTGCGGCATGATGTGGATCAGCGGAGTATCTTTCATTCTCGCCTCGTAGTAGAAGCAGTCATCTTTCGGGAATCCACAAGTATCCATGATACCGAAGTTGGAACATACCTGATATTCTTTTAACGGCGTAGGCTCTCCGCGGTAGTCAAATCCGGTCCAGATGAAGAATCCTCCCGTCTTTGGATTTTCTTTGTAGAAGTTCCATGTCTACCATGGTCTTGCAGTTCCGCCTGCGTTTGGACCGCCTTCACCGCCCATCATAACGTAACGTGTTCCATAGCTTGAGCAGTGTCCTCTTTCTTTGTTATCCTCATAGATACCTCTTGTTGTATACCAGGAAGCGCTCTCTGTACTTAAGAACTTCATGTCCGGATAGTTTTCAGATAAGTTCTTGATCTGATTATTGTTCAGTGCAGATTCTGCATAGTTCATTCCAAATACATCATAGATCTCTAACCCGTATTTTGCTGCCATCTCTCCGGATAAGAATGCCTCTGCGGAGAGGAACAGTCTGCTGTCATCCAGATGTTTTGCAAACGGGATCATCTTATCGAGAATACGCAGCGCCTGGTAGCTTCCTGCGAAAATCTCTTCATTTGACATACTCCATGCAAATACGGACGGGTGATTTCTGGAACTCTTGATCAGCTCTTCCAGATCTTCCATACGATGTTTGGATGTCTCAATGATTCTGTTCTCATTGATCACGAGCACTCCGAGGCGGTCACATGCATCTAACAACTCCAGTGTCGCCGGATTGTGGGAAGAACGGAATGCGTTAAATCCAATATCTCTGATCTTCTTGATCTTATAGTTCTGGATTGCATCCGGGATCGCTGCGCCTACTCCGACAAAATCCTGGTGGAAACATGTTCCGTAAAGCGGTGTCTGTACGCCATTCAGAAGAAGTCCTTCGGATGTGTACTCGATGCTGCGGATTCCAAATGTTGTCTCATAGTTATCTACTAATTTGTCACCTTCAAATACTTCTGTCACTGCTGTGTATAAGTAAGGATTTTCACATTCCCAGAGAAGTGCCTCTTTTACTTCCAGGCTGCATTTCTTTGTGTCTTTTCCATATGTAGGAAGATTTCCTTCTGTCTCTGCATGACCGATCTCTTCTCCCATTGGATCGATGATCGTTGTACATACGCGGTAAGCTTTCTCTTCAAATGTCTCATTGCATACCGTTGTCTCAATGTCTAAGTGGGCATCTTTTCCTTTGACAGTCGGTTTTACAAAAACACCCCAGCGGTCGATATGTGTATCTTCGTAAGTTGTCAGCCATGTATGACGGTAGATTCCACCACCTTCATACCACCATCCTTCATTTCCGTTTGTTGTGTCACAGCGCACAAGGATTACGTTATCTCCCTCGTCATCGCCGTACTTTGTAAGCTCTGTCACGTCAAACTGGAATCCAGTATATCCTGAATAATGATCTCCGATAAAGCATCCGTTATACCAGAAAGAAGCATTTCTCATCACACCGTCAAACTCTAATACGACACGTTTCCCCAGTGTGCTCTTCGGCACTTTGAATGCTTTCCGGTAGTATGCGATTCCGTCCGGGATATATCCCTGAGCCCAGTTTGTCGCTTCGTCTGTCACACCGATCTCTACGCGGAAATCATGCGGAAGATCGACTCTCTTCCAGTTCTTTGCAGATTTTGCTTTCTCCGGAAGATTTCCCATCAGCATGTTCGCCGCATCTACATCTCCCTTTGCATCATCTCCTGCCGGAAGGATATCCTGAAGCGCGCGGAGCATATTTGCTGCTCCGGCGAATGGCTCAAATAATTCATCGTCCACTGCATTTGAGATTCCTGCTACGATACCGCTCTTTGCATAAGTCTTCGGAAGCGGACCTACTTCATCGATGATATACATCCAGTTTTTGTCAAAATTTTGTTTCGTTCTCATATACTTCTCGTCTCCTCGTATTCTAAGTCTGTCAGTGACAATATCTTTGAATCTGTTTTATTTCTCTGCCTGCTGTTTACGAGCTTCTAACTCTTTTACGATTCTTTCATGTTCTTTATCTGTAAATTTGTTAAATAACATTGGAATGATTGCAAGTACACCGATTGCTGCACAGAAAAGTGTAAATGCTCCGTGGATCATGTTCTGTGTCTGTGGTGTTACCTGGTTCGGTACATAGTTTGCGATCTCAAGCACTGCTCCTGTCACACCTGCGCTCAATGCCATACCGATCTTTGCTGTCAGTGTCTGGGTAGAACTGATCAGACCTTCCTGACGGTTTCCAAATTTCCACTCTGCATACTCGATCGTATTTGTCAGCATAGTAGCAGATACAACAGAAGACATTCCAAGCGGAATACTTGTCAGTGCGTATAAGAACATTACTAACGGTACGTTTTCAAATCCTGCAAAGAAGAATACAACATCTACGATGATCCCAAAAACTCTTGAACCGATAAATACAGTTTTCGAGTCAAATTTCTTTGTGAACATCGGAGCGATCACAAGACCTACGAACATTCCCGGAAGGAATAATACACTGAAGATCGGGATCAGGCTCTCAGATCCTACACAGTCTTTTACATAATAGATGACCATTCCCTGCTTTAACATTGTTCCGATATTTCCAAGAAGTCCACAGCATAACAGTAATAATAACGGTTTGTTCTGTGTGATTGCCTTTACAGAGCTCTTTAATGTGATTTTCTGGTTCGGTACCGGCTGTACGTGCTCTCTGATGTTTGCAAAACCGATCAGGTAGAATGCTGCTCCGACTAATCCGACAACAAGCGCTGTCATCATGTAACCTTTTGCCTTATCGCCATTTCCAAGTGCATTTACTAACGGAATCGCGATCACACCGAGAACTGTTGTTGCAAGTGTTGTTGACATACGTGAAAAGCTGATGATCTTAGATCTCTTCTGCACATCCGAAGACATTGCTGCCGGCATTGTCCAGAACGGAACATCGACAGCTGTAAAAGCCATACTCATCATAACATATGTCACTGCTGCATAGACAACTTTCAAAGTCGGCGAAAGGTCCGGTGAACTAAAGTTTAATACTAAGAAAATTACAATGACTGGAGCCATAAATAACAGCCAAGGTCTGTAACGTCCCCATTTTGTTCTTGTATGGTCGGCGATCGTTCCCATCATCGGGTCATTGACACCATCCCAGATTCTTGTAAGCAGCATGATAATACTTGCCGCACCTGCTGTAATTCCAAAAATGTCTGTGTAGAATACCATCATGTAACTGCTCCACAGACCGAAGATCAGATTCTGTCCGAAACCTGCGATCGCATGACCGAACATTTCTCTGCCTTTTACTTCTCCTGCCACAACCTGTGACATCTCTGCATGTTTCCCTATTGCTTTCATAACTTCCTCCTTTGTCGCGTCGTTTACTCTCTGTCTACTACAATACAACAAAATGAAGAAAGATACATTGCCCTAAACACGACACGTTGCATACTTTCCTATCAGATTCAGACATTCTGTTTATGCACTTTTCTACATTCTCCCGGAAGAATCCCGAATTCCTCCTTAAACAATTCGTAAAAATGACTAGAATTACGGAATCCAACTTCCTCCATCACCGCCGATACGCTCATTCCGCTTTCCTCCAGGAGGATTTTCGCCCGCTTCAGAAGCACCTTCTGGCAATAGCGCGTGATCGTAAGCCCGGTAAATTTCTTCACGACCTTATTCAGATAATCTCCGCTGTAATTCAATTCGCTTGCAAGTTCCTGCCGGGAATATTTCCCCGGATTCTGTTCGATCAGAAGTTTGATCCGCTCAAACAGCTGTTCTTCCACCGAAGAATCCAGTGTGATATGACGGATCTGATATAGTTCAGGATCCTGAAGCGCACCGAACAGACGCTCCACAAGTCCGTGGAAAATATGCAGATACCCTGGCGCCTTCTCCAGCAGTTCTCTCGTCATCCTCTCAAACACCTCATAGGTCTGCTGCACCCCTTTCTCATCTGCCTTCGCTGAAATATAGAGGTAGTCTTTCTTATAAAATGCCTTCTCTTCCAGGCTCGACATCAGAAACCGGTAAATACTTCCCGTTGTCTTCTGTGAAGTCTCTAACATTTCCCGGATATATTCCTTAGAAAGGCACAGATAAACCGCAAAGAAATCCTTTCCCGAAATCTCTCTGTGCTTCGTATTCCGGTTAATAAAGCAGCCCTCTCCTTTCTTATATACATAAGTACTCTTCTCGATCTGCTGCTCTACAGCCCCTTCTAACACATACATCAGCTCATAATAATCGTGCTGGTGGATCTTGATCCCCCATTCTTCGGGAAAGATCATCTTACCGTCACTGCTTGTCCCTTCGACCTCCCGCTTCGTCGTAAATTTCTGTCCGTCACTGATTCCTCCGAAACTGATATTCTGTTTTTCCTCATACTGCCCGCCTGACATCACATTGATTGCAAACGGCACTTTCAGATAACGCATATGGTCCGTCCGAAGCAGCTCAAGCTGCTCCTCTTTTTTCGTATTTTCGTTCGATATGATCTTAATCTCATCGTTCAGCGCATACCAGGGAAATATAAACATGTTTCCTGCCTCTCTTTCTGATAGGAGTTTTCTCCTACGTCTGTCTCCATTATGCTATATTTAAGAGGGAATGGCAACTGCGGAATCAAAACTGAATCAATTCCTTCTCATGATTTCTCCGACTATTTTCTGTTTTTCTCTTTCCCCAGCGGATTCCATTCTCCCCGCAGATATCGCAGGATAAACAGACTTCCAAGACAGACATTATTGGCGATCATGCATCCCCACACTGCATACAGTCCGAGATGGAATACTCTGACACAGAAGAATGTTCCCAGCACTCTCACGCACCACATGCTGAACAGCGCATAGTAAAACGGCTTTACCGTATCTCCCACTCCATTGAAGATTCCTTCCAAAATGATCAGTACCCCAAACAATGGCTCCGATACTGCAACCATACGCAGCACGATCGTTCCAAGTGCAATGACTTCGCTCTCCTTTGTGAAAATATGAAGGAGCTGTGGCGCAAGCAAAAATAAGAGCGCTCCGGATACGGTCATGATGACGAGGATGATCGCGATCAGCATCCTTGTCAGTTCATGCAGACGCTTCTGATCTTTTGCTCCGATCGCGTTTCCCGACAACGTAGCTGCAGCCGCCTGCATTCCATATCCCGGGATATAAAATGCCTGCTCCACTGTCAGAGCGATCGAATGTGCGGCAAATGCCACTGTTCCAAGTCCTGTCACAAGGGAGGCGAACACAACATGCCCAAGGCAGGTAGCCATCCGTTCCATCGCAACCGGAAATCCGACACGGATACAAGGTTCCATGATCTCCCGTTCCGGGCGGATCCTGCATCCTGCCGGAGAGACATAACGATTTTTATAAAGCGCGATCGTCATAAAGATCCCGCCGACTACAAAGGAGACTGCGGTTCCGATTCCGGCTCCTACTGCGCCATAACCGAATCCAAACATACGGATACTTGCCCCGCCGATTTTGATCATTCTCGTATCGTAAATAAAAATGTAATTCAGGACGATATTTACAAGGTTCATGCAGACATTGACATACATCGGTGTCTTCGTATCTCCCACCGCGCGCAGCACCGCTCCGAAGATGATGATCGCACTGCGGAATAACATCGGAAGACAGATGATTGCAAAATAGAGAGAGGCATCCTTTTTGATTGCCGGATCCACTCCCATCCACGTCGGAAGAAACGGGCTGACCGCAAGCGTCAGCAGACCAACTCCGATCCCGGTTCCCACTGCAACGATCACTGCCTGCACAGATGCCCGCCGCACGTTTTCAAATGCTTTCGCGCCCATTTCTCTTGAAATAAATGCCATAAATCCGATGCCCATCGCAAACAATGGACCATTCACAAGCCATGTGACGGACGTGCTCATCCCCACTGTCGCTGTGGCTTCCGCGCCGATCCTTCCGACCATCGCCGCATCAATATACTGCACAAGTGTCTGGAGCATCTGCTCCAAAAGCGTCGGCCATGCCAGCGCCAGGATCGTCAGGAAAAGTGCTTTCCGATGTCCTGACAGTTCCTGCCTGCCACCGCCCTTTTTCATTGCTGTTTCTCTTGTTCCCATGTTCCCTCTGCCACTCCTTTTCTCTTTTTCTTATTTTTCCGGGGATGCAGTCTTTCCGCACTCTGCCTCCTGCGCTTTTAATAATGCCAGCACATCCAGAAGCGTATCATATTTCTTCCAGACATCCTTCATCGTCTCTTCATCCGGCTGTACAAGATCTGGGATCATGATCGCCCGCAGTCCGGCGCCTGCTGCTGATCTTACCCCTGCCGGCGCATCTTCCAGCGCTACCGTTTCCTCCGGCGCTGCCCCGATCACTTCGCATGCTGTCCGATAGATTTCCGGATCCGGCTTCGCATTCTTTACCATATCTCCGAAGACGCTTCCGTCAAAGTAGTCATACACTCCCGCCTTTGTCAGCAGATCTACCGCATGCTCTCTTCTCGAAGAGGAAGCAACTGCAAGCCGATATCCTTTCTCTTTTGCATAAGAAAGCAGTTCCTTTACCCCCGGTTTCATCGCAAGCCCTTCGGCTGCCACGATCTCTCTGAAAAACGCTCTTGTCAGTTCATTGAACTGTTCCATCGGAAAGTCTTTGCTGATCGCAGTGCGAAAATAAGCCTCTCTCCTCACGACATTAAATCCAATTGTATGATAAATATGTTCTCCCATCTCCGGAATGCCGAGCACCTCGCCTGCCCGGTTCCAGGAGCGCTGTACGACCCGCTCCGAGTCAAAGATCAGTCCGTCCATATCAAAAATCAGTGCTGTTATATTTTTCTCTGCCATCGCTTTCTCCCTTATCTTCTCTGTTATCTTTTCGGAAACTGTCAGTATCTTTTCTTTCCACAACAACTATATCACACTCAGAAAGCGAATAGCAATATCTGCGGCTGCTTCCCCTGCACAGAATTTCTCCTTCCCGCAGGCTGCACAATTTGAATGGATGTGTACTTTCTATATCCATAGAAATTTCCAGGTAATAAAAATCGCACTTTCCTATAGAAGAAAAATCCCCCAACAGCCGGCGGCTTACCGCCCCGTCTGCTGAGGGAGATCTTTCACTCTGGCAGGAATGCGATTCCTGCGGTCTCTTTCTTCTATTTTATAGTAGGATTTTCTATGCAGGACCTTTTTCATCCTCTTTCCGATCAGGAATCGAACTCAATTTCTTTTCCCTCTTCGTCTTTGAGATAGTTGATCACTTCTTCCAGCTTGTTGACAGCTTCCTGCTGTTCTTCCCAGTCGTTTCCGCGCATCTCTTTGTTTACAATACACTGCTTTACATATTTTAACTGTCTGATCAATTCCTGATTCATACTGACGCCCCCTTCTTGTGCGTATCGGTTTTATTTTTCTGTATCTTTTCTATATTCTACTACTTTTTTCTGAAAAATTCCACCTTGTTTTTCTGAATCTTCTCTTAAGATTTTCCCAAATTCATAGTTCAGACTTTCCGCGCTGCCACCGCTTTTCTTCTAATCTGAAAGGAAAGTAACCGCGCCTGAATACTCCGCAGGCAACAGCACTCTATATGTTCTTCATCGTGCGGTACAGAAGGATCGATGCAGTCACTGCTGCCGCTGCCTCTGAGATTGGAAATGTGATCCACACTCCGGCAACTCCCATGACATTGATCAGAACCAGAGAGCATGGGACAATGATGACCAGCTGCCGCAGCAGCGATACGATCAGTGACTCGATCCCTTTTCCCATCGACTCGAACACACCGGCAAATACAGTTCCAAGTGTTGATACGATAAATCCCGCTCCGATGATCCGAAGCGCCTGTGCCCCCATCTTCTGCATTTCTTCCGTAGCGCTGAACAATGACAGAACCGGCTCCGGAAATCCCATAAATAACACAGTTCCTGCCGCCATGATAACCGCTGTCACTACAGCGCTGACCTTGATCGTTCCATAAAGTCTCTTTCGGTCGCCGGCGCCATAGTTGTAGCTGATGATCGGGCGCATTCCCTGAATGATCCCGTTTGCCGGCATATAGACAAACATCTGCAGCTTAAAGTATACTCCAAGCACCGCAACAGCTGTCTGTGACACCGCTCCGAGGATTCCGTTTAACACTCCGATCAAAATGGACGGAAGCGACATCATCACGGTCGATGGAACTGCCACCAGGTAAAGCTGTCTGACAACATTTCCCTTCATCCGGAATCCTTTCATATGGATATGGATCCCCCCGCTGTGTCTGCAGAACAAAATAATCGACAGAATACATGCGGAAAACTGTCCGACGATCGTCGCGATCGCTGCGCCGCGCACTCCCATTGCCGGGAATCCGAACCATCCAAAGATCATGATCGGATCCAGGATGATATTGACGATCGCCCCCACACCCTGCATGATCATCGGCAGAAACATATTTCCGGTCGCCTGAAACATTTTTTCAATCTCAATATGAAAAAGAGATCCAAACGAAAGACAGATCACAATATATGAATACTGGCAGGACCATTCCAGTACCGTCGGGTTATCCGTAAACATCTGTAAAAACGGCTTTGTGAAAAAGATTCCAAGCAAAATAAAAAACACGGAGTGAACTCCGGTCAGCACAAGCCCGTGGGCTGCCGCATCATTTGCCGCCTCACTTTTTTTCGCGCCGAGGTTTCTTGCGATCGCCGCGTTGGTCGCCACGCCAAGCCCTACTGCCACAGCAAGCACCAGGTTCTGGAGCGGATATGCCAGAGAAACCGCAGTGAGCGCCTCCTCCCCAAGCTTTGCCACAAAAATACTGTCTACAATATTATATAATGACTGGATCAACATCGAAATCATCGGCGGAACAGACATCCCCATCAAGAGAGGAAAAATTGCTTTTGTTCCCATTTGATTTTCTGTTTGTTTCATTTTAACAACTCCTCCTTTATCTTTTTCTGGTATACTGTAACTGACTCATTTCACAGTCACTTACAAATATGCCTTCGTTTTTGCGCACAAAAAAGCTATAAACCTTTTCTGTTTAAATCAGAAACAGAAAAAATCTATAGCCCATCCGGCACTTTATTTAACACCGTAACAGAATAGCACGGTTGCTGCCGCTTGTCAATTCTATTTTTTCTCCACTCAGAGCAGGATTATTCTCCTTCCGGATCTCCCGGCCGCTGCAGATTCCTCAGCATCTTTTCCGCCGCCCGGTGAAAGATCTCCAGTTCTTCTTCAGTCAGTCCGTCCTGAAGAAGAGCCTCCACATATCGGATATCCTCATCGACCGCCGCGCTTGCCTCCAGTCCTTTCGGAAGCACTACGATCTTCTTCAGTCTCGCATCATACTCCACCGGAACCCGTTCAATATATCCGTTCTTCTCCATAAGCTGCAGAATCCCCGTCGCCGAAGATCTTCTTAAGTTAAACTCTTCCTCCAAATCCTTCTGAAAAATCTCCCGTTCCTTTGGCTGTGCCAGAAGATAGTGCAATACACGTCCCTGCACTCCGGTCACACCCGTCTTTGAGGCAGAACTGTCAAATTGTCTCTTGATCTGATTTGACAAAATGCCGATCATCCTGCCAATCGCAATGTCCCGTTCCATATCATCCTCCATTTGTTAGTCCCCTAATTATTGATTATAAATTGACGCTCCCGGAATGTCAATATACGGCATCAGGTGTTTTCCGGAAATCGGCGAAAGACCCCCTGCAAAACCATGAAATCTTCCGAAGATGAATTGTAAAAATGCGCAAAATCTGTTATAATTTTATCAAATTGTGAGGAGGTCTGTTATGGAATTACAACGTTCATGCAAAGAAGCGATCGCTTCTTGTTTAAATCAGAAAACTTTTGCTGTTGCCCACTTATATAATGATGAAAAGACCATGGATGTACATATTCACGAAAGCTATGAAATTTATTTCTCTATTTCCGGCGGCAAACAGTTTCTCATCGATAACCGTTTTTACAGCATCGAACCGGGGGATATTTTCTTCATCAACCAGTATGAAAGCCACCATTTAACTTATATTGACGAGAAAGTCCATGAGCGGATCGTTCTGTCGATCTACCCGGACTTTTTAAAAAAGCTTTCTTCCGGGCAGACCAACCTGGATAACTGCTTTTCCTCCCGTGATGCATCCAACCCGAACCTGCACAAGCGGTCACTGAATGCCGAGGAGCAGAAGCTGTTTCTCTACTTCATCCACAAGCTTGTCAGCACGAAAGGCTTTGGCGCAGATCTTGTGGAACAGTCCACTTTCACGGAGCTGATGGTATTTTTATTAAAATAAATTTTCTATACTACTTATCAGATCAAAAAAAGAAATTTCCTTTGCATAAGCAAATTTTTTTTGATACTTATCCCACATATTTTTCAGATCGATACTTGAAGAAATCTGCACTATAATTCCATTCACATCACTTATCCTTTCCATCGATCCTCTATGG
>JAPFCT010000285.1 GCA_026169575.1 Faecalimonas sp. | reverse complement strand
GGGCAGCAGCACCGGAAGGCAAGATTGTAAAAAGCGATGTGAGTGTTGCTAAGAATTATCTTTCTGAGCAGGAAATGCGTTCATTAGAGCGTATCGTTTCGGCATATCTGGATCTGGCAGAGGATCGTGCAGAACGTCATATCCCGATGACAATGGAAGATTGGGCAAAGCGTCTGGATCTATTCCTGATGGCAGATGACAGAGAGGTTCTTCAGGACGCAGGTAAGATTACAGCAGAGATTGCCAAGGCTAAAGCTGAGACCGAATTCGAAAAGTATCGTGTCATTCAGGACAGATTGTTTATGTCTGACTTTGATAAATACATGTTGGAATTGGAAGAGAATGCGAAGAAGTAATAGAATTGCTTCTTTGTTTTAATACGAATTTTCCAGCATAATAAGGTCGAGTGCATGGAAGCCATACCATCAGTTAGGACGAAAAATAGCCGTTGACCTGTTCTTTGTAGGAAGAACGGACAAGGTTGAGGCGATGGCGGTTCCTCGCAAAATTTGACTTTTATGTTGGAATCACTATAATAGTAGAAACGAATAAAAAAGTTGAACTTTTCCCGTGGACGGGCGAGGTTCAGGCTGTGATATGGATAGCGGAATGTATCAAGGTTTTTTTGCTACAGGATATGTTGATATGTTTCTACGAACAAACGGAGATATGGCGGTACATTCCGTATTAGCTGGGATAGGTTCCAGATGACCGACATCAATCCGGACCTATCGAGCCATGTGGAAACAGTATGTTTACTGTCTAAAAAGGAAAATAAACAACTGGAAAGCATTGAAATCAAGGGATTCCAAGCGAAGATTAACAGCGAAGAAATATTAGGAATCACTGTTAGATAGAAAATAATAGTAGTCCTGCAGTCTAACTTGGGATAGGGTGGAGTTCAGAAACTAATTTTTAAGGTGCGAGTGCATAGGACTATAGAAGGAAGGCGAGTACTGACCATTGGAGACACTGAGTATTGGTTCGTCTGCTTGCTATATAAGTTTGTCGCAGATAAGAAAGTATGGTCATGTTATTGTGGAATGGTACATCTCTGATGATAAGGACTTATATCATAAATTTTTTGATAACAAAGATGCTATCGAAACCGAAATGGGCGTGCAGCTTGAATGGAATGAATTACCAGAGAAGAAGGCAAGCCGTATTCTGGTTTGCAAAGCCGTGGATTTTGATAATAAAGAGAAATGGTCAGATACTATTTTTATGAACGTTGATAAGAATATAAAAATTTGTTTATCAGACAAAAATAAAAAGTATTTAGAATACCATAGAAACAATATTAAAAAAGCAACACGAGCTGGATTTGAACGATGTGCAAAAGAAATCTATTTGTTAGGAAATCAAGGATGATGTACAGCATCGTAGCGGACAGAAAGCCAGCAGCCGTATATTACAAAGGTACAATAGAAGTGTGGTATCATCAAGCATGAGAAATATAATAAGACGAAATCTAAAAAGGACGGTGCGAACATGAAGTACAAAATTGCAGTCTGCGATGATTCTGATGCAGACAGACAATATGTTTTGAATATGGTTGACCGCTGGGCGGCAGCTTCCGGCCATGTGGTACAGACTGATGCCTTTCCTTCTGCGGAAAATTTTCTGTTTCACTATGCAGAGGAAAGCGACTATGATATTTTGCTTTTGGACATTGAAATGGAAGGTATGGACGGCGTGACGATGGCGAAGAAACTTCGCAAAAATAATGATACCGTTCAGATTATTTTCATTACGGGCTACTCTGATTACATTTTGGAGGGATATGAGGTTGCGGCACTCCATTATTTGATGAAACCCGTAAAAGAAGAAAAACTCTGTTCGGTGCTTGACCGTGCTGCAGAGAAGCTTTCCAGGAACGAGAAGGTTTTGCATTTTGAAATCGGCGGTGAGATGGTGTGTGTGCCGGTTTATCAGATCCGATATGCAGAGGTGTTCGGCAACTACGTTACGATTCATGCGCGAACTGACATTACGGTGAAAATGACACTGGGCGAACTGGAAAAACAGCTTGACGAGCGTTTTTACCGGGCGGGGCGTTCCGCGATCATCAACCTGACGCAGATCAGCCGTGTAACGAAAGTAGAAATCAAACTGAGCGACGGGACTGCCATTCCGCTTCCGCGGAGAGCATACGATGGCATTAACCGGGCGATTATCAATATGAGGTAAAGAGTATGGGATTGTTTTCAAAGAAAATAGAAAAGCAGATTGCCGCCTATCAGAACGAGCTGATAGAAACGCATTACCGCGAAGTTGATAATATGTACCGTCAGATCCGTGGCTGGCGTCATGATTACCGGAATCACATCCAGACGATGAAAGCATATGCTGCAAGTGGTGATCTTGATGCGATCAGGAAGTATCTTGACCTGCTAGATGAAGATCTGACTACTGTTGATACAGTTATCAAGACTGGAAATCCTATGACGGACGCTATACTCAATTCCAAGATCTCGCTTGCGAAAGCGAAAGAAATCGAGGTTGTGGCGGATGCACACATTCCCGTCAGGCTGAAGTCCTCGGAAATCGATCTGTGCTGTATCATTGGCAATCTCTTTGACAATGCCATTGAGGCAAGCATGAAGCTCCCTCCCGATCAGCGCCTGATCCGTGTATATATGGATATGAAAAATACACAGCTCTACATTTCTTTTACCAATTTCACGGCCGGTAAGAAGATGAAAAAAGAAGGAACGCTGTTTCACAGTACGAAGGGGGAAGGACATGGATTTGGTCTTGTCCGGATTGATGCGATTGTGGAACGGATGGAAGGATACATCAGCCGTAATAGTGAGGACGGGGCATTTACAACTGAAATACTGCTTCCGCAGGTGTGATAGCTGCCATTTATCCCCCGGAAATGACGATTCGTCCCCGAAATGATCCGGGGACGATTTTTTCTGCTATGATATGCTTGTGAGGTGAGGAAATATGAAGGTAAAAGAAAAACCAAAATATAATACTGTCCAAAATATCAGCTGGATGGTAAAAATAGCATGGGAGAACAGAAAGCGTGTCCTGCTGTTCTGTGTGCTGACTGCAAGTTTAGAAGTATTGTTGAATCTGACACAGCTTTATATTGCCCCGGAGGTTCTCGCGCGGGTTGAGCAAAGATCTCCGATGTGGATGCTTTTGGCAACGATAGGGGTATTTACAGCAGCTTTGTTTATCATCAATGGCTTTCAAGAGTATGTAAAGCAAAATACGCTGTTTGCCCGTGTGGACGTAAGGGCTGCGATTATTGGAAAGGTTGCAAAAAAGTGCAACGAGACCTCCTACCCGAATACGCTGGATGCAGTGTTTATTCAAATGCGGGAGAAAGCACATTTTGCCTGCGAGGGCAATAGTCAGGCGACGGAGCACATCTGGCAGACACTGACAATGCTGCTGAAAAATATCGGCGGACTGCTTGTCTATGTAACGATCCTATCCCGGGTCGATGGAATCCTTCTGCTTGTTGTGATTGCCACCTGCTTTGCAGGATTTTTCGTTTCCCGGTACACGGACAACTGGCGTTATGCCCGCGGAGATGAGGAAGAACAGTATTTTCAGAAGAAGTATTATCTTCGGAATAAGTCCGAATCGGTAGAACTGGCGAAAGACATCCGCATCTTTGGATTACAGAACTGGCTTAATGAACTGTTGGATCAGATCCATAATCTATATTTAGATTTCAGTCTCCGCTGTGAACGTGTGGAGGTGCTTGCTGATATTACGGAGGCGGTTCTGACGATTGCCCGCAATGGAATTGCCTATGTGTATCTGATCAACATGACGCTTGACCAGGGACTGAGCGTCTCGGAATTTTTGCTGTATTTCACGGCTGTAACTACGTTTACGACGTGGGTTATGGGAATTTTGCAGGAGATGAGTACCTTGCATAAGGAGAGTCTGGATATCTCACGTCTCCGTGAATTTTTGGATTATCCTGAACCGTTCCGGTTTGAAACTGGTGAGGACATTCCGGCAGCAGAGAGTTATGGACTGAAATTGGAACATGTTTCTTTTCGGTATCCCGGAGCAGAGACGGATACGATACATGACTTAAATCTGACGGTTTATCCAGGGGAGAAACTGGCGATCGTTGGATTGAATGGCGCGGGGAAAACAACACTGGTCAAACTGCTCTGTGGACTTTTGGATCCTACGGAAGGAACTGTTTTGCTGAATGGAAGGGATATTCGCAATTTCAATCGCGAAAGATATTATGAGTTGTTCAGCGCTGTTTTTCAGGGGTTTTCGGTATTGGATGTTACGGTCGCAGAGCAGATCGCGCAGACAACGGAAGATATTGACTATGATAAAATTGCGGACTGCGTGGAGAAGGCAGGACTTACTTCTGCGATTGCAAAGTTACCGGAAGGACTGGAAACGCACGTTGGCCGTAAAGTCTATCTGGATGGTGTATTATTCTCTGGCGGTCAGATGCAGCGACTCATGCTGGCAAGAGCCTTGTATAAGAATGGTCCGATTTTGCTGCTGGATGAACCGACAGCAGCGCTTGATCCCATTGCGGAAAATGATATTTATATGAAATATAGTGAGATGACAAAGGGAAAAACTTCGCTGTTTATTTCCCACCGGTTAGCTTCTACACGGTTCTGTGACCGCATTATTTTTGTTGCTGATGGAGGGATCAAAGAGGAAGGAACCCATGAAAGCCTGCTGGCGCTGGGCGGGGCATATGCAAATCTCTTTGAGGTGCAAAGTCGTTATTATCAAGAAGGAAAGGAGTTCTGAAAATGAAAGAAAAGGTAAATATGCGTCATTCTGCTGCTGTGCATTTGCGTGGGATTCAGGAACTTCATAAAGTATCCCCAAAGTTCTTCCCGGTTCTGACGCTGCATTGTGTCGCCAGTGCGATCACACCATACATAACCGTCTTCTTCTCGGCACAGATTTTGAAAGAACTTGCAACTCTTCGCAGAGCGGATATTCTCTGGAAATGGGTGATCGCGAGTGTACTATGCGTCGGGACGGTCTCCGCTTTGAAGGCAGTTCTTCAGCGGCGTCGCCATACGTTGCTCAATGATTTATGGGGCAGAAAAGACATTTTGTTCATCCACAAAATGTTCTCTCTCGATTTTTCAGAACTGGATAAACAAGAGAACCACGATCTCCGGGCACAGATTCAGCAAAATGAAAACTGGGCTGGCTGGGGATTGATGAAAGTTCATGAAATCTATGAAAGCGCTGTGACTGGTGTCATTGGTATTTTAAGTGGAATCGCACTGACAATTACACTGTTTACTTCTCCGGTGCCGGATGCGTCCGGCTGGCTTACTGTACTGAATAATCCTGCATTTATCGTTGTTTTGGCAATTCTTATAGTCGGAATCAGTATCCTTGCAGGAAAACTTACCGCGATGGCAACAAAGTGCTGGAGCGATCATGCTGAAGAAGCTACATTCGGAAACCGGTTGTTTGGGCATTTTGGTTTTGTCGGAATGGATAAGGAACGAAGCATCGATATCCGGATGAATGACCAGCAGAAGCTTGTCAGTGCTTATTGGAGCGGAAATTCCACTTTTGGAGTAAATGGCGCCATGGCAAAACAGCACAGAGGGAAAATGGGTATTTATGCAAGCCTTGGCGTATGTATTACTACGCTCATTACCGGTTTCATCTATGTGTTTACCTGCCTGAAAGCGTGGGGCGGTGCATTCGATGTAGGAAGCATTACCCAGTATGTAGGCGCCGCAACGGCAATGGTATCTAATATTTTTGCACTGACGGATCTGATCGGAGTATTGGAAACAAACACAGCGTATCTGGATAAAACATTTGAATTTCTTGACATTCCAAATGCAATGTACCAGGGAAGTCTCACGACGGAAAAGAGATCTGACCGGAGATATGAAGTGGAATTTAAAGATGTATCTTTCAAATATCCCGGTTCCGACATTTGGGCGCTTCGTCATGTGAATATGAAATTCAAGGTTGGAAAAAGACTTGCCATTGTCGGTGAAAACGGAAGTGGGAAAACAACTTTCATCAAATTGCTGTGTCGTTTGTACGATCCGCAGGAAGGAAAGATATTGTTAAACGGTATCGACATCCGCAAGTACCGCTATGACGATTACATGCATATTTTCTCTGTTGTATTCCAGGATTTTCAGTTGATCAGCCAGCCGCTCGGTGCCAATGTTGCGGGGAGTATGCACTATGACCGTGACCGGGTACAGAAGGCACTGACAGATGCTGGATTTGGAGAGCGCCTTGCGAATCTGGAGAAGGGAGTGGATACGATGCTCTATAAGAGTCTGTCAGAGGATGGTGTTGACGTTTCCGGTGGCGAGGCACAGAAGATCGCCATTGCCCGTGCACTCTATAAGGATGCTCCGTTTATTATCCTTGATGAGCCTACCGCAGCGCTCGATCCGATCGCGGAAGCGGAAATCTATGGAAAGTTTGACAAGATTGCCGGTGATAAAACTGCGGTCTATATTTCACACCGTCTTTCTTCGTGCAAGTTCTGCGATGAAATCGCTGTATTCCACGGGGGTGCGGTTGTTCAGCAGGGGTCTCACGAGTCTCTTGTTGCCGATACAAATGGGAAATACTATGAGCTGTGGAACGCACAGGCGCAGTATTACACGGAATAAAAGGTATTCATTTTGTCGCTGCGCTTTTCTTTTTCAAAAAGGAATGAAATTTCTTCTTTTTTCTGCTATGATAAAGAGAACTGGAAGATGTCATATAAAAGACATAGATTGTAGCAGAGAGGAAGGATACGATGGAAAATCAGGAGAAAGAAGAACGGGAGATGTGGGTCTGGCCCTTGCTTGTCGGGATCGGGATATTTTTTACAGACAGACTGCTGGCATGGACTGTGTACAGTGTCCGGCTGCTGTATCTGACACCGCTTCTTGTATCGGGAGTTTATGATTTGTATCTGTGTGTACAAATAAGCAGAAATGCAGGCAACCGAAAGAAATGCAGACAGTTTGAGGTTCAGATGACAGAGGCAAAACGCTGGCTGTTATCTGGATTCTGGCTGTCGTGCGCTACTTTTTTAGAGACATTATTTTTAGATATGACAAAGTATCTGAGCGTGGACAGCGCAAATGCCTTTCATAGAAGCATTACCTTTTATTTTTGGATCTTGTTGTGGATCGGGTATTTTTTCAGCTTTCTTGCAGGGAAGATCAGGGAGGCGCATGGAAAACAACATCCGGGGAAGGAACTGTCGCGCAGAAAGAAAATTTTGATCTTTGCAGGGATCGCTGTTGTGATCCTGCTTGCATTTGCTCTTCGTTGTTTTGGCGATCTGATGGTACTTTTTCAGGGAGCAGGAGTCATGGCTGTGATTCTGTTCTGGTATTCCGGATACGAGGAAGGACAGCGGTTTCGCTATGAGCGGAGAAGATTCGGGATCTATGGAGTGGTATTACTGGTCTTATTCGTACTGTTACTGCTGGCAGTACCGGGAGAATGCATGCATTTTCCGCAGATGATCTGGTAAAAAGGAATAGACAGAAATGAAGGTTATTTCTGTCTGTATGCGATGGTGATCATAGTGATGTAATCGTCCTGATCGGCGATGGAGATTTCATTGAGCCCTTCTTCGTAGGCATAGCCGAAAAGTTCCAGCTGATTTGCCTGGGCGAAGGTATCGACTGACTGATAGATAGCGCCAAGTTTTTCCCAGCTTCTGATACAGAAGGTGCGAAGATAGCTTCCTGCTGGTCTGAGGAAGTCGAATTGTGTGCTGTCTTCTCTGTCGTAGGCAAAGAAGCAGTCATAGCCATCCAGGTTTTTCTGTCTGATATTTTCGAGGGAGATCCGGCTGCCGAAGTTATCGTAAAGACCAAACAGATTTTTTAAGCGGCGGGAAAAGTCCGCGGCGGTTGCGAAATCTTTGCCGTTGTATGTTCCGGTGATCGGTGCAGAGAGAAGGAGCTTCTGCTCTGGCAGGGTCACCAGTTCAATTTTTCCATGTTCGGCTGAGAGTCCGAGCGTCAGCTTGTCTGATTTTTGTTGGAGAAAAGCCTTCACGGAAAGTAATTGCCGGATAGAGTGATCAATCAGTTCTTTCTTTTCCGAAACAAGCTGGGTAAAGGATGCGCCGGAAGGGGCATCTGTATATTGGCGGATCTCTTCGACGGAGAGACCAAGCTTCCGGAGCGTCAGGATCAGTTCCAGCCGGGCAGTCTGGAAGCAGGTATAGTAGTGATAGCCGTTTTCTCCGATCACTTCCGGACAGAACAGTCCGATTTCATTATAGTAATACAAGGTGCGCTTGTTGATTCCGTTCAGCTTTGCAAACGCACCGGTTGTATATAGAAAATCATGAGTATTCATTTGCAGATCCTCGTTGTCTGGCTTGTGTTTGTCTGTTGCCGGAGACTTACGATTAGAAGGTAAAGATGAATTTATCACTTCGATAGATTGTTCTGGCAACCTCCAGTACGCGTCCGGTTGTCTGATCTACACATCTGGAACTCATAACGAGACAGGAAGCAAACCCTTTGATGTCGAAGAGGGCGCGCTCTTTTTTATCCAGTGCAGAGACAGAAAATTCATAGTTCTCATCTGTGAAATCGCTGTAGCCGCATGCGTGCATATAATCACGAAGAGATGTGAGTGAGGAGCCGTGCTGTGCCAGATCCGGGAATGCATAATCC
This sequence comes from Faecalimonas sp., assembly GCA_026169575.1. The sequence continues at coordinate 526 of JAPFCT010000285.1, read as the reverse complement.
GGGAGATAGCTGACGCGGATCGCGACTGGTTCATCATCGACGAAGCGAAGCAGTGTCAGTTTATAAATATCATGGAAATCTGCTTCCTCTTCAGATAGTTCAAACATCTCAGAAACGATCATATTGTCTTTGATCCGCTCAAAACCGACATTTTCTGTGCGGTAGTGGATTCCGAGCGCATCCATTTTTTCTGTAAAATTCTGGCTGTCATTTAAGATCAGCCGGATTTTTTCTTTTTTCCCAGAGAAAAAGCTGCCATATCCCTGCTGGGAGTAAATGTAGCCTTGTTCCTTTAAGTGCAGGTATGCCCGGCGGACTTCTGCGCGGGTTGTGTCAAAGCGGGCTGCCATTTTACTTTCGCTTGGCATCTTCTCGCCCTTTTTATATCCGTCCTGCTCAAATTCCTGAATCAGTGTATCAACAATAGTTTCCCAGTTTGTAGTTGTTTTCATAGGGGATCCTCCTTTTTCCAAAAGTAAAGACTATTCTTTCATTATAACAATTTATGAAAAAGAAACAAGATGTT
>JAPFCT010000235.1 GCA_026169575.1 Faecalimonas sp. | reverse complement strand
GGAAAAGAACAGCACATTACAATTACAGCAGGTTCTAACATGTCAGACAGCGAGATTGACAGAGCAGTAAAAGAAGCAGCTGAATTTGAAGCGCAGGATAAGAAACGAAAAGAAGCGATCGATGCAAGAAATGATGCAGACGCAATGATCTTCCAGACAGAGAAAGCGCTCGGAGAAGTCGGAGACAAGATCGATGCAAATGAAAAAGCAGCAGTAGAAGCTGATATTCAGGCATTAAAAGATGTTCTTGCAAAATCTACACCGGAAAGCATGACAGATGCACAGGTAGAGGAGATTAAAGCAGGAAAAGAAAAATTAATGGCAAGTGCACAGCAGTTATTTACAAAGATGTATGAGCAGGCAGGCGCAGCAGCCGGAGCACAGCAGGCAGGACCAGCACCGGAAGCAGGACCGGCACCAGAAGGATTCAACGGTGACGATGTGGTAGACGGAGATTACAAAGAAGTATAAATAAGACCAGATAAGTGCATTACCTGCACGGATTCTGCGGGATCTGGGGACTCACGGACAGTGGGAAACCAGGTTTCGCAGAATTTCCTTATGAAATGAAAGGTAGAAGAACGATGGCTGAAACAAAAAGAGATTATTATGAAGTGCTCGGAGTAGACAAAAATGCAGACGATGCGACATTGAAAAAGGCATACCGTGCACTTGCAAAAAAATATCATCCGGATATGAATCCGGGAGATGCGGAGGCCGAGAAAAAATTCAAAGAGGCTTCTGAGGCATATGCGGTACTTAGCGACGCTGACAAACGGCGCAAATATGACCAGTTTGGACACGCGGCATTTGAAAATGGCGGCGGAGGAGCCGGCGGATTTGGCGGCTTTGATTTTAACAGTGCAGATTTCGGTGACATTTTCGGTGATATTTTCGGAGATCTGTTCGGCGGCGGCCGCAGAGGCGGACGTGCAGGCAATGGACCGATGAAAGGGATGAATATCCGCAAAGGAGTCCGGATCACATTTGAAGAAGCGATCAGAGGCTGTGAGAAAGAGCTGGATCTTGTGATCAAAGATCCATGTCCGAAGTGTAACGGAACCGGCGCAAAACCGGGAACCAGTCCGGAGACTTGTTCGAAATGTGGAGGAAAAGGCCAGGTCGTATATACTTCCCAGTCATTTTTCGGAACAGTCCAGAATGTTCAGACTTGTCCAGACTGTGGTGGAACCGGTAAGATCATCAGAGAGAAATGCCCGGACTGTGCGGGAACTGGATATGTATCCAACCGTAAGAAGATTCAGGTATCTATCCCGGCAGGTATCGACAACGGACAGAGCATCCGGATTCGTGACAAGGGAGAGCCTGGAACGAACGGAGGCCCGAGAGGAGATCTGTTAGTGGAAGTGACAGTATCACGCCATCCGATTTTTGCACGTCAGGATATGAATATCTTCTCAACAGCTCCGATTACATTTGCACAGGCTGCTCTCGGCGGCGATGTGCGGATCAGTACCGTAGACGGTGATGTGATCTACAATGTAAAACCGGGAACAAAGACAGATACAAAAGTGCGGTTAAGAGGAAAAGGTGTTCCGTCACTCCGCAACAAGCAGGTGCGTGGAGATCATTATGTGACCCTTGTGATCCAGACACCGGAGAAATTAAGTGCAGAGGCAAAAGAAGCGCTTAGAAGATTCGATGAGCTGACTGGTAATTCCCTGCATCAGGAAGAAGGAACTGTTGAAAAAGCAGAAAAGAAGACCAAACAAAAGAAAAAAGGATTCATGGATAAGCTGAAAGAGTCCTTTGAAGAGCAGGCAGATAAATAAAAGGCTCGATAGATAAGAGAACATAAAAGAAGCAGGACAGGCGGGATGAAAATTTCCTGGCTGTCTTGTTTTTGTATCAAAACAGAGAAAAGCTAGGGGAAAACAGTTCGGAAAAGGAATATAGAAATTGTCCATTTTCATATAGTGAAAACAGCGGGAGAGATCTGCGGAGCAATCAGGAGATAGTGGAAATATTTTGCGTGGATCAGGCAGGGATATCCCGGGAAAGGAATAGAGAAAAATGGACAAAAAAATTTTTTTAGATGCATTAGAAAAAGATCAGACCGGGGAGGTCAGCAGAATTTTATCAGAGCCGGATATGAAGCGGCGTTTTCATGACATCGGGCTGATCTGCGGTACAAAAGTGACGTGTGTCGGAAAAGGACCGTTTGGAGATCCGAAAGCATATGAGATCCGGGGAGCAGTGATTGCGATCCGGAAGAAAGATGCCAGAAAGATAGAGATATTGTTAAAAAATTTTCCGAAGAAGGATGTGTAAAGTCGATGGCGGGAAGAAAAGAACTGACGATTGCACTGGCAGGAAATCCAAACGTGGGAAAGAGTACGCTGTTTAATGAGCTGACCGGAATGCATCAGCATACCGGAAACTGGACTGGCAAGACGGTGAGCAATGCGAAAGGATATTGTGAGAGGGATGGGATCTTCTATACATTTGTGGATGTTCCTGGATGTTATTCTCTGATGGCAAGATCTCCGGAAGAAGAGGCGGCAAGAGATTATATCTGTTTTCAGTTTCTAGATGCTGTGATCGTTGTTTGTGACGGGACTTGTCTGGAGCGGAATCTGAATCTTGTCCTGCAGATCATGGAAGTGACAGATCATGTGATCCTCTGCGTCAACCTGATGGATGAGGCAGAAAAAAATGGTATCTCGATCGATTTTGAAATGCTTCGGAACATGCTGTGTATTCCGGTGATCGCGATGACTGCAAGAAGCGGGGAAGGGATCGGGCAGCTCTTTGAAGTGCTGGGACAGTTTGCAGAACATGCAGGAGGTGCACCTGCACCAGGAAAAAATTTTGGAAAGATCTGTTATCCGGAAGAGATTGAGCAGGAGATAAACGGACTGCTTCCAGTCACGCAGGAAATAACGAAAGGCTGTCTGAATGCGAGGTGGGTGTCTGCCCGCCTGATTGATCAGGATGAAGGGATCTGCCAGGCGATCATGGATTGTCTGAATCTGGAACTTTCAGAAGGAATCCGGTTAAAAAAGGCAGGGATGCGGGCGCAGGAGCATTTAAGCGACCGTGGGCAGACGCTGGAAGATACGAGAGAGCAGATGGTGGCAGTCTTTGTGAGGCAGGCAGAGAAGATTGCAAAGAAAGTTGTGCGAACAGAAGAAAAGAAGGGGCAAAAACACAGAGGAACGGCAGACCGCATTTTGTCAGGCAGATGGCTGGGCTTCCCGGTAATGCTTTTGCTGCTTTTAGTCATTTTCTGGCTGACGATCAAAGGGGCGAATTATCCATCGGAGATGCTGAGCAATCTTTTTGGAACATTGGAAGGAAAATTGCTTCGCTGGTGCCGCATCGGGAAAGTGCCGGCAGTTCTTTATGAACCTTTGATTTATGGAGTGTACCGGGTAACTGCGTGGGTGGTTTCTGTCATGCTGCCCCCGATGGCCATCTTTTTCCCGATGTTTACAATCCTGGAAGACCTCGGATACCTGCCGCGGGTGGCATTTAATCTTGACAAATGTTTTCATTGCTGCCGCGCATGTGGAAAACAGGCGCTGACAATGTGTATGGGATTTGGCTGCAATGCGGTCGGGGTATCCGGCTGTAAAATCATTTCTTCCAGAAGGGAACGGCTGATCGCGATGCTGACGAATTGCTTTGTGCCCTGCAATGGAAAATTTCCGACGCTTCTTGTGATCCTGACGATTTTCTTCGCAGGAAGTCAGGAAACTTCCGACTGGAAACTGGCAGCCCTGCTGACCGGTGTGATCGCACTTGGTGTAGGGATGACATTTCTCTTGTCAAGAATCTTATCCGGAACACTTTTGCGAGGGGAACCATCCACATTTTTACTGGAACTTCCGCCGTACCGGATGCCGCAGATTGGGAAAGTGATTGTCCGCTCAGTGTTTGACCGGACATTGTTTGTACTGGGCAGAGCCGTCGTTGCGGCAGCTCCGGCAGGATTCCTGATCTGGTGTGCTGCCAATATTGTTGTGGGAGATCAGACGATCCTGATGCACTGTGCAGAATTTCTTGACCCACTCGGCAGATTTATGGGGATGGACGGAGTGATCCTGCTGGCATTTGTACTGGGGTTCCCGGCAAATGAGATCGTGCTGCCGCTGATCTTTATGGGGTATCTGTCGCTTGGAAATCTGACAGAATTTACAGATCTTCGGACAATGGCGCAGATATTGGCTGCGAATGGATGGACCCAGGTCACAGCGGTCAGCGTGATTCTGTTCTCTTTGATGCACTGGCCATGTGCAACTACCTGCCTTACAATCTACAAAGAGACAAAAAGCAGAAAATGGACGCTTGCGGCAGTTCTGATCCCGACACTGACCGGTGTGCTTTTTTGCGGACTGTTTTCCCAGATTGCAAATTTTGTATTGCGGTAACTACAGAGAGGCTATATAATAGCAGACATAGGCGCGAAACGCAAAGAAAAAGAGAATGACCAGAAAGGGAAAAAAGATGAAATACATTTTATTTGAAGCAGGTCCGGTCACCATCTACAGCTATGGGCTGATGATCGCCCTTGGAGTGATCCTGACCTTTGTTGTGGCACAGAAGCGGGCAAAGAATTATGGGCTGGATCCAGATGCAGTTTTTTACATGGGCGCATGGGGACTGCTTGGCGGAATTTTAGGGGCGAAGCTGTTATTTTACCTGACAGAGATCAAAGAGATTATAGAAGATCCGTCATTGCTTTTGGATGTATCGGAAGGGTTTGTCGTATATGGCGGGATCCTCGGGGGAATTTTAGGAGCATATATTTATGCGAAGGTGAAAAAGATGGATATGCTTGCTTACTTTGATCTGGCAGTTCCGTCGATCGCTTTTGCGCAGGGATTCGGCAGGATTGGATGTTTCCTTGCGGGATGCTGTTATGGCCGGGAGACAGATGCGTGGTATGGGATCACATTTCATAATTCACCATTTGCACCGAATGGAGTTTCGCTGATTCCGACACAGTTACTTTCCAGTGCAGCAGATTTTATACATTTCTTTCTCCTGATCTTCCTGGCGAAGCGGGTGAAGCACAAAGGAGTTGTGACAGCGATGTACCTGATCTTTTACAGCATCGGAAGGTTTTTGATCGAAATGCTGCGAAATGATCCAAGAGGAACCGTCAGTATCCTCTCCACCTCCCAGTTTATTTCTATTTTTACACTGGCAGCAGGAATCCTGATGTTCGTGCTTTGCCGCAGGGAGAAAAAAGCGTAAAAAAGTATAAATGGCAGCAATAAACTGCCGCAAAATGAGTTTTGACAAGAGGCGGGAATTTCCCGCAGCTATCTTGTAGAGAAAATACATTTTGCGGCAGTTTGTTTACTTTTTCAGAGCACATTCTGTTTCCAGAACAGATCCGGAGGTTGGAGATTTTGCTTTTATCAGAATTTCGCAGGACAGATTGACCGGATAGAGAAGTGGGTTGACGGCGAAATCACGAATGACAAGCTGAGGTACCAGGCTTTTGAATGTGCTTTCAGACTCATAGATCTGTTCGCTGGCGCGGTACCCGTTTTCCAGTACCCGGAATTTCTCCGCACGGATCAGTTCATAACTTTCCAGAGTATTCTGGGCAGGAATCTGATGAGTTTTCAAGTAGTCGATCGTCCGGTGAAAGGAAGGATAGATCAGACCGCTGTCGCCACTGTCTGTACGTGGGTAGGACAATGTCAGAGAGCCGCATGGAAATTCTGTCTGCAGCGTATGGAGGGAGAGTGCGTTCATTTCTTCAGAATAGATAGAAAGAAGCTCTTCTTTTTCATCTGTATGCAGATCCAGCACATAGGTGGAGATACCGTCGGACCAGATCAGGTTTCGTTTTGCAGTGTGTCCAATGCCTGAAAGAAGTGGAAATACTCCTTTTTTGTATTCACTGGATGTATAGACCGGATCAAATGCGAGCAGTTTGTCCGGTGTGCTGACCGGATAACGGCGGTAAATATTTTTCCCAGAAGAGGTCCGGTACAAAACGACTGCGAAAGTATAATTTTTCCCGGATATCTCTGTTGTTTCAGACAGAGATTCACACCATGTGTAGGCATTCCTTAGGGAAGCTTTGGTCAGTTTCATGTTCTGCAAGACGGTATCTGTGGAATCCGAATAAGTATCGTTGGTATCAAGTCCGTCGATGCTTACCGCCATGGAGGAGAGCGCTTCTCTGGATGGCAGAAAACGATCATAGGAAAACAGATCAAACAAAAATATGCTTGCTGTGATAGCGGATACGGCGAGTGTGATAAATAGAGAAACTTTATTCTGTAAAAAACTTTTGCATGTTCCCAAAAAGCAGGTCTGTAAAAGAGCATGTGTAGTTATGCCGCCGATTAGGATTCCGGCAAAAGTCCAGAGTGGAGAGGAAGGATCCGGGGCAGATTTCTGCAGAAAAAGTCCACAGAAAAGAGCAGCAGGAACTGTGAGGAGCGGACGGATACAAATTGCAGAAGAAGGGAATGCAAGAGAGGTTCCGATGAACTCCGCCGGACGTCTCTGGAACAGATAGATGGCAATCCCCAGTGAAAAGATGCAGAAAAACAGGAGCAGAATGAATTGAGGAAAATGAGCGGAAAACTGCCAGTTCCCATCTTCTGCGGATTGGATCAGGGAATGGTAGAGACAGAACGGCGAAACAGTATCTTTTAAAGTCAGCAGCAGATCTGAGCGGTAAAAGGTCTGGAAAAACTCCCGACAGTATAGTTCTATTGGAAGAATGACTGCATAAGATCCATAAAATAAGAGAATCAGAATTGTCAGGAAACTGTAAGCGAGTTTTCCACACAGAAGCATTCCAAGAATTACCGTATGGTAAATTGCCAGAAATCCGAGAAAGGAAATCAGCAGTGAGAGCGATACATTTAGGAGTGCTTCTTTTCGAGCTAAAAGCTGTCCACTGATATCTGCAATGAAAAAGGAAATCAGTTTATAGGCGGTAAATGGGAGCAGATAAATATAAATACCATTGAGGTAAGTAGAAAAAAACAACTGTTTCCGGGAAAGCGGGAGACATAGGAAAAAGTCAGATTTTTTAGCAGAATGTAAG
>JAPFCT010000238.1 GCA_026169575.1 Faecalimonas sp. | reverse complement strand
CTCCGGTGATCAGTCCGAGACATCCACTCTCTTTTGCAAAATGCTCTGCAATCTTCATCATATAACGGCGCATGATAATCGTCAGTTCATCGTGTGGACACTTATCATAGATGTACAGCTGGATATCTGTAAAGTTGACAATGTTTAACTTGATCGGTCCGGAATACTTTGCCACCAGTTTGGCAAGATCGATGACCTTCTGTTTCGCACGCTCGCTTGTGTACGGCGGCGCATGGAAATAAGTCGCCTCCAGTCCGACACCTCTCTTTGCGATCATATAACCAGCTACCGGGCTGTCGATCCCTCCTGACAGAAGCAGCATCGCCTTTCCGTTTGTTCCAACCGGCATTCCCCCCGGTCCCGGAATGATCTCCGAATAGATATAGATCTGCTCACGGATTTCAATATTCAGCTTGATCTCCGGCTTATGCACATCTACTTTGATCTCCGGAAATGCCTCTAAGATCGCCTCTCCAAGATCGCAGTTGATCTCCATCGAATTCTTTGGATAGCTTTTCTTTCCTCTTCTTGCCTCTACTTTAAATGTCGTATGCTTATCCAGATACATCTGATCCATGTAATCCACAACATCTTTCTTTAACTGTTCAAATCCCTGGTCTTCCACATGGACAACCGGACAAATTCCGACAATACCGAAAACTCGCTTTAAGCTTGCGACCGTCTCCTCGTAATCGTACGCTCCTTCACATTCTACGTAAATTCTTCCCTGGGATTTGTGGATGTCAAATGTCCCATCCACATCTTTCAGCGCATAGCGCATCTGCCGGATCAGCGCATCTTCAAAAAGATAGCGGTTCTTTCCCTTGATCCCGATTTCTCCATATTTAATCAAAAATGCATGAAATACCATTTTTTTATCCTTTCTTCTTATATACTGTATCATTTTCCCGCCCCTTGTCAGACAAAGACTGTCTGCCGGCAGCCATGTATGACCGGATGCCGGCAGGGACAGCCTGTCAGGCAACGTCTGCCTTCCGCATCCATTCTCACCGGGATGCCCGGAGAGCGCAGGGTATGCTTTTCTTTAGTGTCTTGTATAGCGTCTCAGCATCGGTACACAATTATATAATGTTTCCAGTGTGTAGTCAATTTCCTCTTCCGTTGTAAATTCAGAGAGACTGAACCGGAGTGTCGCATCGAGATATTCTTTTTTTACCCCGATTCCTTTCAATACCCCGCTGATCGCCGGATGATTGGACGCACATGCAGAACCGGATGACACATAGATTCCCTTATCTTCCAGTGTATGAAGCAGCACCTCGCTTCGGATCCCTGCCACACCGACACTGATGATGTGCGGCGCGCTCGTCTCATCTGTCACACCGTGGATCACTACATCGTCGATTTTCTGAACGCCTTCGATAAAACGGTTCTTGAGCGCACGCATCTTCTCTATCTTTGCATCCAAATCTGTATAAATCTCTTTGACCGCTCTTCCAAGTCCTGCGATCCCCGGAACATTCTCTGTGCCGGAGCGGATATTTTTCTGCTGTTCTCCTCCGAAAATGATCGGATGGATCTTCACTTTCTCATTGATATACAGTGCGCCGATCCCTTTCGGTCCGTGGATCTTATGTCCGCTGACAGACATCATATCCACACCGATCCGTTTTGGATAGATCCGGTATTTTCCAAATCCCTGCACAGCATCTACATGAAATAAAATTTTATCATTATAGTCCTTAACGATGCGCGCCGCTTCCTCGATCGGCTGTACTGCTCCCATCTCATTGTTGACATACATGATCGATACGAGGATCGTCTCCTCGCAGAGCGCTTCCCGAAGTGCAGAAAGTTTGATTTTCCCTTCCCCATCTACCGGAAGATAGGTCACACGGAACCCTTCTTCCTCAAGATAGTGCATCGTATTTAAGATCGCCGGATGTTCAATAGAAGATGTGATCAGATGCTTCCCGGATCTGTGGTTTGCCCTTGCCGCGCCGATCAGCGCAAGGTTATCACTCTCTGTTCCTCCGGAAGTAAAGAAAATTTCCTTCTCCTGCACCTTCATCGTCTTTGCAAGGATTTCTTTTGCTTCTTTAATATAGTTCTCTGCCTCGACTCCCTTTCTGTGCATCGAAGACGGATTGCCGTAATCCTCACACATCACTTTGCCGACAATGTCCCGCACACATTCATAACATTTTGTCGTCGCTGAATTGTCCAGATATATTTCCATAATATTCTCCTGTTTTCTTTTACTATCAGATTATGTCAGTCTTGTTCCAGATGATACATCAGCACGGAAAGCATCGTCATCCCCGCTGTCTCTGTGCGCAGGATCCGTTTCCCAAGTGTGACCGGATATGCACCTGCCTCCACGGCAAGTTCTACTTCTTCCCGCTCAAAACCACCCTCCGGTCCGATGAAAATCCCAACGGACTGTCCCGGCTGTATCTGTCTGATCCGCTCTTTTGTAGCCTGCATTCCCTCTGCAAGTTCATAGGGGATCAGAAGGACATCAAGGTCAGCTGCATAACAAAGCGCTTCCTTCAGGCTCATTACCTGCTTCACCTGCGGAATGACATTTCTCCCCGCCTGCTTTGCAGCGCTCTCGGAAATTCCATTCCACCGCTCCCGCTTCTTTGCCGCTTTTTTCTCATCCAGCTTTACGACCGCGCGCTTTGTGGCGACCGGAATGATCTCCCAGGCTCCAAGCTCTACTGCCTTTTGGACAATCAGTTCCATCTTATCACTCTTTGGAAGTCCCTGAAACAGAAAGAGTTTCGAGGAAAGTTCGTTTTCTGCCTTCCGTTCTTCCAGAATCCGTACGGTCACCAGTTCTGCCTCCAGTGTTTCAATCTCACAGAGATACTTCTTATTATTTCCGTCACTGATCTCAAGCTGTTCTCCGGCTTTCATCCGTAACACGTTCTTCATATGATTGACATCCGATCCGGTAATTTCAATATAGCCGTCTCTGACCTGATCCGGCACTACAAAAAAATGCTGCATCTTCAATCCCCTCTTTTAGAAATTTTTTCTTGCAGTGACAGATACCCACTCACCCTGATAGGTAACTTCAAGCACTTCCAGACCCGCTGCCTTTACTGCTTCTACCACAGTCTGCTCTTTGTCATCGATAATTCCGCTTGTAATATAGACACCGCCCTTTTTCAGCTGGTGTAAGATCACTGGTGTCAGCGGCACAAGAACATCCGCAAGAATATTTGCCACAACAATATCATACTTATCATATCCGACCTTATCCTGCACTTCCTTATCATCGATAATATTTCCGATCATAACCTCATACTGGTCTCTTGTGATCCCGTTGACTTCCATATTTTCATAAGTCGCATCGATCGCACATGGGTCCAGATCGGTTCCTACCGAATAAGCAGCGCCAAATTTCAATGCAAGCATTCCGAGGATCCCGCTTCCGCATCCCACATCCAGGATTCTTGTATCTTCTGTCACATGTTTCTTCAGCTGACGGATACAAAGCTGCGTCGTCTCATGCATCCCGGTTCCAAATGCAGTTCCCGGATCAATATGGATGATCATCTTATCCTCATCTTCCGGTTTCACTTCTTCCCAGGACGGAATGATCAGAATATCATCGACATAGAACTGGTGGAAATATTGTTTCCAGTTATTTACCCAGTCCAGATCTTCTGTCTGAGATTCTTCGATCGTTCCTTCACCGACATTTGCATAAGCGCGCATGGATTCAAATTCCGCTCTCACCTTCGCGAGCATCTCGTCTTTGTCTGCCTCTTCTTCCAGATAGAAGCTTAAATATGCGATTCCATCATCACGCTCGATCTGCGGCAGAATATCTACAAACATCTGCTCTTTGTCCGCCTGGGTAAGCGGCACTTTATCCTCGATCTCTACTCCCTCGATACCAAGATCCATCAACATACTGCTGACAAGATCCTCAGCCTCTGTCGTTGTCTTTAATCTGAATTTGTTCCATTTCATAATCATTCACCTCTTCTAAAATCTGATCTGCCCGCTTCTTTCGGTGACAGATTTCTTCCTTATTTTAATCTTCTCTGTTCTTCAGTATCATCGATTTACGGTATCATCCCTTATCATATCGGGAACTCCTGCTTCCTTCTATCCGAAAATCCCCAGGTGCTCCAGAAGGATCTTTGTTCCCATCAAGATCAGGATCAGACCGCCTGCCAGTTCCGCTTTGGACTTATATTTTGCACCAAATACATTTCCGATCTTCACACCGCCTGCGGACAGTAAAAATGTAGTCACTCCGATAAATGCAACCGCCGGAACGATCTCTACCTGCAAAAATGCAAATGTAATCCCGACTGCAAGCGCATCGATGCTCGTTGCAACTGCGAGCACAAGCATCTCTTTCACCTGAAGAGAATCTTCCTCCTCGCATGCTTCCTCCTCTTCCCGCGATTCTCTGATCATGTTCAGACCGATGATCCCAAGCAGTACAAACGCGATCCAGTGGTCAATCGAAGTGATCACATGGCTGAACTGTACGCCCAGCACATATCCAAGCAATGGCATTCCCGCCTGAAATACGCCAAAATAAAGTCCGACAATACCCGCCTTTGTCCATGTGCATTTCTTCATTGCCAGTCCCTTACAGACTGACACTGCAAACGCATCCATAGAAAGACCCACCGCGATCAAAAATAATTCTATGATTCCCATCGTTGTGTTCCTCTTTTTCTTTTGTTTCCTCTGCAAGGCCTTCTGAAATCAATTTCCAGACCTGTCAGTTTATCATAACATAAAAAAGAAGTTTCTTCTACACTATTGTGAACTTAACTGACTACTGGCATAGAATGTATCTACTTTGATATATTTCCGCCCATTCCACTTTGCCTTATACTCTAGCTGCTTTGTAAGCCCATCCCATGACGCATCTATTATTGATTTTGCCAGGTGATGATTTTTTACCATATTTTTTATCTGTAAGTTTTCCGAAACGATCACTTGGTTTTCGCTGATAATCTCATGGGAAATCTTATGCAGATAATCCTTTCTGGTATTTGTGATTTTCTCATAGAAGAATGCTATTTGTT
>JAPFCT010000059.1 GCA_026169575.1 Faecalimonas sp. | reverse complement strand
GGCAACGAGGATCATCGGCACGATATTGCCGACAAACATTGCAAGCACATGTTGGAGACCGAGGGGAACCGCCTCAGTGAGAGGTGGTCTCCCATTCAGGTCAAATTTAGAGATATTCAAATTTTGTTGATGTTCTTTCATATGGTTTCTCAGAGGAGGCGGTGCAGCACAGAGATTGAAAAACTGCACCCCTCCTGCCTCCTTATGGTAGATTTTGGACAGGATGTGTCAGTGGTTTATAAAGAATTGACACCATCCCAGACGATGGAGCGGTAACGGTCTGGATCCGTATCTCCCTCCGTTGAGAACAGAAGGACTTTGGAATCTTCATTCAGGTTCAGCTGTTCTCTGAGATCTTTGTAAGCGTCATTTGTCATGATCGTATATAACAGTCCCATGGTGACAGCGCCTGACTCACCGGCAGTCACCGGAGTGTCACCTTTGACCGGAGTTGCGAGGATACGCATTCCTTTTGCAGTTGCCCAGTCCGGGCAGGATACGAATGTATCTACATGATTGCGAAGGATATCCCAGGAAATTGTACTAGGTTCTCCACATGCAAGACCATTCATCAGAGTCAGCATATCGCCGTCAACGGTCTGGATACTTCCGTCCCCGGCAGAGGCGCTCTTATACAGACATGCTGCGGCATCTGCCTCCACGATGACAACTGTCGGTTCATCTCCTGCATAGCGGTTTGCGAAATATCCCTGGACAGCACCTGCGAGAGAGCCGACGCCTGCCTGGATGAAGATATGGGTAGGACGATCACATCCGTACTCGGCCATCTGTCTGTCTGCCTCGTATGCCATTGTTCCGTATCCCTGCATGATCCATGTCGGGATTTCTTCGTAACCGTCCCATGCGGTATCCTGAATGATGACACCGTTTGGAGTGGCATCAGCAGCTGCTGCGGCCTTTCTTACACAGTCATCGTAATTCAGATCTTCGATGGAACCTTTCGCGTTTTCATTCAGAATGTGGTTCAGACGTGTCTGTGTTGTTCCGATCGGCATGTAGACTTCACACTTTTGGTGCAGTTTGTTTGCAGTCCATGCCACACCACGTCCGTGGTTTCCATCAGTTGCAGTAAAGAAAGTTGCCTGTCCGAATTCTTTCTGGAGCGCTTCAGAAGTCAGGACTGCGTATGGAAGTTCACTGATATCACGGCCGAGCTGGGAAGCGATATATTTGGCGATCGCATAAGAACCGCCGAGCACTTTAAATGCGTTCAGGTTAAAACGATAGGATTCGTCTTTGATAAAAATGCTGTTCAGGTGAAGATGTTCAGCCATTTTATCTAACTTGACCAAAGGAGTCTGGCTGTACTGTGGAAAGCTTTCGTGAAAAGCATGTACCTTTTTCGATTCTTCCGGTGAGAGATATTTGAGGTTTGTGTCCTCGGTTTTTGGTAAGTTGTTTTTGATCCATTTGATTTGTTTCATGTCTGTTCCTCCTACAATCATTTGTATGACTGTCTTTTTTAGTTATTCGAAAAAAATAAGAGTCCATCGGCCTTTTGTGAAAAGGTCGACAAACTCTTTGCTTAATTAGCAATATACATTGTGAAAAAGTATTTGTCAATACGAAATGTGTTGACAAATAGAAAAAATGTTTGTAAGTTTTAAATAAAGTTTCAAGAAAAGGAGAAAGAAAAATTGAGAGTTCTGATAAAAGGAGCGGGAGATCTGGCGACGGGAATTGCCTGCAGACTTCATGTGTGTGGGTTTGAGATCATTATGACGGAGTCCGAGATCCCAACTACGGTACGAAGAACAGTTGCCTTTTCCAGGGCAGTATATGAGGACTCTGCGGAGGTGGAAGGAATTGTTGCAAGAAGGGCAGAGTCAGCAGAAGATGCAGAAAGGTTATTAAGAAAGGGCGAGATTCCGGTCGTGGCAGATCCTGCTGTGAGATTTTTAAAGCAGTACAAAGCAGATGTTGTGGTAGATGCGATCATCGCAAAGAAGAATCTGGGAACAACGATGCAGGATGCAGAACTTGTGATCGGAGTGGGACCCGGATTTACTGCCGGAGAGGACTGCCATGCAGTCATCGAGACAAAACGGGGACATGATCTTGGAAGAGTGATCCGAAGAGGAAGTGCGATCCCTAATACCGGAATCCCGGGAGAGATTGCAGGATATTCCATCGAGCGCCTGATCAAGGCAGAGGCAGATGGGGAGTTTCGCGCAGCGGTACAGATCGGGGATATGGTAGAAAAAGGGGAGATTGTCGCGTACAGTGGGGAAGTTCCGATTTACGCACAGATGAGCGGGCTGGTCAGAGGAATGCTCCAGGATGGTGTGGCCGTGCAAAAAGGGATGAAGTGTGGAGATATCGATGCGCGGAAAGAAAAATCTTACTGCGAGACTGTTTCAGATAAAGCAAGGGCGATCGGAGGCGGCGTGCTGGAGGCGATCCTGGCAGGACTTTCGGGAAACTTGTAGAGGCATACGGAGCAAGGAAGTTTGTGGAGTTGGTTAAAGTGCTATATAAAGATTGCATAAAGATTAAAAAAATAATAAAAAAGCACAAAAACAGGTTGACATTTTGAAATGAATTGTTATAATAATAACAAATATAAACAACTCCTATGAGGTTATAAAAGAAATCAATAGGAATACAATCAAATATCAGAGTAAGTAAAGTAAGACGATCAAAAGAAGTTTGCCGACCTTTCACAAAGGCCGGGGGATTTCTTTTTTTTGTTACATGCGGGAAATTCTCTGGAATTTCAGGCAATGTTTTGAAAGTTAAGAGTTTGGCAACCTTTCACAAAGTGTTGTTAGACTCTTTTTTTGCATTTAGAAGGAAAAAGTTGCGGCAGAAAGGGGAAGAGATATGTCTGCAAAAGTGGTAAAAGGTTCGTTTTTACTAAGTGAAGACGGACTGAAACAAGGATTTGGAGTTCGGATGGAGGATGGGAAGATCGTACAGATTGCCCCAAACAGTGAGCTGACTGTGCAGGATGGTGATGAGGTGATTGATGCAGAGGGTCAGATGATCCTGCCGGGTTTTGTCAACGGGCACAATCACATGTACGGTTTTCTGTCACACGGCATTACAGCGGATGCGATCGTGACAGAATTCGAGAGTTTTCTCGATGATTTCTGGTGGCCATATGTGGAGAACCGGCTGAACCATGAACTCGCAGAGGCAACTGCGAGATGGGCATGTGTGGAGATGATTGACAGCGGAGTTACTTCTTTTGTTGACATTCTGGAGGGCCCAAATGCGATACCGGGAGCGCTGGATGTGGAGAAGCGGGTTATCGAGGAGTCCGGACTCAGGGGCCGGCTGTCTTTTGAGGCATGTGAGCGTGTGTCAAAGGAAAATGGAGAGATGGGCTTAGAGGAGAATATAAAGTTTGTCCGGGAAAATAATAAAGATGGATCGCTGGTGCAGGGGATCAACAGCATCCATACATTGTTTACCTGCTCACCGGAGTTTGTCAGAAAAGCAAAGCAGATGTCCGACGAAAATGGGTGCATGACGCATATGCATTTAAGCGAGAGTGTCTATGAGCCACAGTGGTGTCAGAAAACATATGGAAAAACACCGGTTCAGATTTACAGGGAACTTGGCTATCTTGACGAAAACATACTGGCATCCCAGGTCGTGCAGGTATCGGAGGAAGAACTGGACATTTTGGCAGAAGCAGGAGTAAAGGTAGTCTCCATGCCATTGTCAAACTGTGAAGTCGGAGGTGGATTCGCCCCGGTGAATAAGATGCTAAAGCGGCATATGACGGTCGGTCTTGGCACAGATGGTTATATCAACAACTTCTTTGAAGTGATGCGGGGAGCATTTTTATTACATAAGGCAAACGAGCAGGATCCGCAGGTCATGCCGGCAAAGACGGTGTATGAGATGGCGACAGCGATGGGAGCCAGAGCAGTCGGGATCAGCGGCGCAGGAAGTCTGAAAGAAGGAAATCTCGCAGATGTGATCACAGTTGAGTTAAAGCAGCCGACACCGGTCAATGCAAATAATGTATATGACCAGCTTGTATTATTCACGAATCCGGAAAATGTAAAATATGTATTTGTAAATGGGGAATGTCTGAAGAAAGACGGAAAGATCCTCACGATAGACAAAGAAGCGGCAAGAGAAAGATTAAAACAAGTGACAGAGCAGTTCTGGAATGTAAATGAGAGGAAATAAAGTATGACAAAGGTAAAAACAGATCAATTTCATGTGATCCACGAGTCAAAACCGAGAATTGACGGAGTGGAAAAAGTAACTGGAAAAGCGAGATATGCAGCAGATTTATATCTGGATGGAATGCTTTATGCAGGCGTACTCAGAAGTCCTTACACAAGTGCAAAGGTGACAAAGATCGATACCAGCAAAGCAAAAGCAATCGAGGGTGTGGAAGCAGTTGTCACTTTTCAGGATCTGAGAAAGAAGAAAAGCTGGGCAGGGTACATGTATCTGACCGATCATATCCGGTATGCGGGAGACTGTGTGGCGATGGTTGCGGCACAGAGCAAGTCGCTTGTAGAAGATGCCCTGGAAGCGATCGAGGTGGAATATGAAGAACTGCCGGGTGTTTATACGATCGACGATGCCTTAAAAGAGGGCGCTCCGTTGGTGCATGAAGAGTATCCGGGTAATGTTTTTCAAGATTCTGTCTATCATATCCGAAAAGGCGATGTGCAGAAAGGATTTGAAGAGGCAGATGTGATCCTGGAGAGAGAATACCGGACACAGTATATTGAACATTCTTACATAGAGCCTGAGGCGGTTGTGGCATATCCGGATCCGAATAACGGGAGCATGACCGTATATGCATCTGCACAGAATCCATTCTTCACAAGACGTTATGTATCAGATATTCTTGGGATCCCGATGAATAAAGTGCGGATGATCCAGGCGGTATTAGGCGGAACCTTCGGAGGAAAAGAAGAAGGAATCGGACTTGTCACAGGGCGTGCCGCATATCTGGCAAACCTGACGCAGAAGCCGGTCAAGTTCGTCTTTACAAGAGAGGATTCTTTCTTAGAAAGTTCAAAACGGCATCCGTTCCGTCTCCGCTATAAGATCGGAGCAAAGAAAGATGGAAAGATCGTAGCTTTTGAAGGGGAGCAGGTAGATAACTGTGGAGCATATAACAATCAGACGCAGTTCATGAACTGGAGAGCAAATGTACATTCTTCAGGACCTTATGAGATTGAAAATATCAAGACAGATACTTACGGTGTATTTACAAATAATATCCACTCGGGAGCAATGAGAGGATATAGTTCCCCGTCCCTGATCTTCGGGCAGGAACAACTGATCGAGGAACTGGCGGAGGAACTCGGAATGAGCGAGATCGAACTTCGAAGGATCAACTGTCTCAAAGATGGTTCGATCACAGCGACGGGCGTTCCGGTAGACTGTGTGATCCTGCAGCAGATCATGGATGAGACTGTAGAAAAGACAGATTATGTGAGAAAACATGAGCAGTATAAGCAGCAGGGCGAAACAGAAAAGAAGAAGGGAATCGGACTTGCAATCTGCTACAGAGGATGTGGGCTCGGGGCAGAGTCGCCGGATGCATCAGGCTGCATGATGATCGCAAATGAAGATGGAAGTGTCAGCATCAATTCCGGTCTGGCAGAAAATGGGCAGGGACTAAAGACAGCATATGCCCAGATCGCGGCGGAGGCGCTGGGAGTCCGCTATGAGGACATTCAATTTCCACAGCTGGATTCGCAGGCGATCGCGGACAGCGGAATGACCGTGGCATCCAGAGGAACGGTTATGGGAGCGCAGTCAGTGAGAAAAGCCGGAGAAAAGTTAAAGAAGATCATGATCAAAAATGCGCTGGAATTAAAGGCGTTTCCATTGGAAAATACAGAGCTTACCTATGACGAACTCACGGAAGAAGATGTGGAATTGGAAAACAGTGTATTCTTTCTGAAAAAGCATCCGGAAATCCAGGCAGAATTTTCTGCAGTGACAAATTCCTGCATCTGGACCGGAAAACAGCTTGCGGCATATGAATGGTTTATCCCGGAAGACCTTCCGCAGGATCATGCGACCGGTCAGGGGAAGGCATTCCCGACATTTGCATACGGCTGTGTGGTCGCTGAGGTGGAAGTAGACATGCGGACCGGATATGTAGATCTGAAAAAAGTGACGGCAAGCCATGATGTCGGGGTGGCGATTAACCCGGCGCTGATCAAAGGACAGATTTACGGCGGAATCGTGATGGGGCAGGGATATGGAATCATGGAAGATGTAGCGCCTTCCGGAGGAAAGGTAAAAAACAGAAACTTCGATTCTTATATTCTTCCGACAGCGATGGATGCACCGGAGATGGATGTAAATATTTTTGAATCCGGGGATCTGACGGGAACTTACGGTGCGAAAAGTATCGGTGAGCCGGCAACGGAGGCAGTGGCGGCAGCAATCGCAAATGCAGTCTACAATGCGACTGGAAAGCGTGTAAGGGAAAATCCATGTGATCTGGAGACGGTGTTATTAGGGAAAAAGTTAAGATAAACGGACAAAACAGTTTTGGGAAAGGAAAAGGATACATGTTTAAATATAATTATTTCCGGGCAGCTTCACTTGAGGATGTCTGCACGGCGCTTGAAGAACATGCGGGAAAGGCAAGGATCATCGCCGGCGGGACAGATATTATGGTGCAGATCCGTGAGAAAGATAAAAGATGGAAAGACCTGGAATGCCTGATCGACATTTCATTTCTGGAGAGAGAACTGAGATATATCCGGGAAGAAAAGGAAGAGATACATATCGGCGCGCTGGCGACACATACAGATCTGGAACAGTCAGAGCTGATCAGAAAATGGATCCCGTTTCTCGGGGAGGCGGCGGCGACAGTCGGCTCTCCGCAGATCAGAAACAGAGGGACGATCGGAGGAAGCATCTGCAATGCCTCCCCGGCGGCAGATCCGCTGACGCCTCTGATCGCAGCAGATGCCCGGGTGGTAGTCTTTGGAAGAAACGGAGAAAGAACAGAAAGCCTGAAAGATTTCTATGTCAGTCAGGGAAAAGTTAATTTAAAACCAGATGAATTTGTAAAAGAATTTGTTGTAAAGAAACTAGATCCGGATGCGGTGACTGCTTTCGTAAAGCTTGGAAGAAGAAAATCACTTGCCATCTCCAGACTGAATGTTTCCGCAATCCTGAAATTTGCAGAGGATGGAAGGATCGCTTACGCAAGAATCTCACCGGGCTGTATCTTCAGCACACCGGACAGAGTACAGGCGGCAGGGGAACTTCTGATCGGCCAGAAGGCATCGCAGGAACTCTGGCAGAAGGCAGGAAAGGCAGTTTCGGAAGAAATGATCCGCCGCACCGGGGTGCGCTGGTCAACGGAATATAAACAGCCGGCAGTCGAAGCGTTAGTGGAACGGGCGCTGCAGGAAGCAGCAGAAAAGGCGGTGCAATAAGATGGAAAAAATAAAAGTAAATTTTATCGTAAATAAAAAGCCAGTGACGGTGGAAGCAGATCCAAACGAGAGACTGCTCGATGTGCTGAGAGACAGACTCCGGCTGACGGGGACAAAAGAAGGATGCGCAGTCGGAGAATGCGGAGCATGCACAGTGATTTTAAATGGAAAGGCAGTGACTTCTTGTCTGGTACCGATCGGAGCGGTAGAAGGGAAAGAAGTGACGACGATCGAAGGGGTCGGAGCCGACGGGAAACTGGATCCGGTGCAGGAAGCGATTTTAGAGAACCATGCGCTGCAGTGTGGATTCTGTACTCCGGGATTTATTATGAGTGCGAAAGCGCTGTTAGATGAAAATCCAGATGCCACAAGAGAAGAGATCCGAAGAGGGATTTCCGGAAATCTGTGCAGATGTACCGGATATGAGCAGCTGACCAATGCAATCTATGAGGCGGCAGGAAAATTAAAAGAAATGAACAAACATCAATTATAAAAATATAACATAAGAAAGGAAAGAGGCATATGTTTGAAAAAGAGAAGCTGAAAGGAGCCGATATCGGTATTGAATTCTGTGGGTATCAGTTGCAGAGCCCATTTATCCTCTCTTCAGGTCCGCTGACTTATGGGGCAGAGGGGATGATCAAAGGATATCAGGCAGGATGCGGAGCTGTAGTGACAAAGACGATCCGAAAGGCAGCGGCGATCAATCCGGTGCATCATATGGGATCTGTGAATCAGGATTCCCTGATCAACTGTGAAAAGTGGGCAGATTCCGACAGACAGCAGTGGTATGAGAAGGAAATCCCGGAAGCAGTGAAAGCAGGAGCGATCGTGATCGCAAGTGTAGGCCACACACTGGAGGAAGCAAAAGAAATCGTGGAGGAAGTAGAAAAAGCAGGAGCCCACATGATCGAGCTTGTTTCTTATACAGAAGACACCTTACTTCCGATGCTGGATTACACAAAAGCACATGTAAAGATTCCGGTTATCTGTAAACTGAGCGGAAACTGGCCGGATCCGGTAGCGACAGCAGGAAAATGTATCGAACATGGCGCAGACGGCCTGTGCGCGATCGATTCGATCGGACCGACACTGAAGATCGATATCGAAAAAGCACGTCCAGAGATGATGAGCAAAGACGGATACGGATGGATGACAGGTGCGGCGATGCGCCCGATCTCTATGCGGATCAATGCAGAGATCGCAAGAAATTATCCGGACTTCAAAAATCTCTATGCATCTGGTGGTGTGATGAGTGCAGACAATGCGATCGAATATATGATGGCAGGCGCGCTTGGAACCGGGGTATGTACGGTCGGCATCTTAAAAGGTATCGAGTATGTAGAGAAAATGTGCTATGACCTTTCTGCACGTCTGGAAGAGCTGGGTTATCACTCAATCGCAGAGGTACACCGCGCAGCGCTCCCGAATTTCCCGCAAAAAGAACATGTAAGCGGAATCAACTTCCGTTTTGAGCCTTACAAAGAAGACGGAAAGAAAAAATGTGTTTCCTGCGGAAAGTGCGTGACAGTATGCTGCTATGATGCAAGAACGCTGAATTTCCCGGAAATGTCAGTAGATCTGGAAAAATGCAGGGCATGTGGATTATGCTTAGACGTCTGTCCGACCGGTGCGCTGACCGGAAAGAGAGCAGCACAGACAGAGAAAGATCTTGAATTAGAGAGAAAATCAATCGAATTTGACCAGTCAGTGAAATAGAAGGAGGAACATGACATGTTAAGTAAAGAGAGAGAAGAAAAACTGATCGCATTCTGCCAGAAAATGATCCAGGCAAAAAGCTACAGCGGACATGAGGATCAGGTGGCAGCAGAGATGAAAGTATTTTGTGACAGAGAAGGGTTTACCGATGTCCATGTAGATAAATATGGAAACTGTATCTGCCATATTCAGGGAAAAAGACCAGGTGCAAAATTATTATTTGACGGACATATGGATACCGTTCCGGTTCCGGATGAGACCGCATGGGAGCATGATCCATTTGGAGCAGAGATCGTAGACGGAAAAATGTACGGAAGAGGAACTTCCGATATGAAAGGTGCATTGTCAGCAATGATGGCTGCTGCGATCTTCTATGCGCAGGACTGTGATTATGATTTTGCGGGAGATATTTATGTTGCAGGGGTTGTCCATGAGGAATGCTTCGAAGGTGTCGCTGCAAGAGAGATCAGCAATTATGTAAAGCCGGATTATGTTGTGATCGGGGAAGCTTCCCAGCTTAACATCAAGATCGGACAGAGGGGACGTGGAGAATTGCAGGTAGAGACCTTTGGAGTTCCTGCACACTCTGCCAATCCGGAAAAAGGTGTCAACGCCGTGTATAAGATGTGTAAGGTTATCGAAGAAATCCGGAAATTACAGCCGACAAACCATCCGGTATTAGGGGACGGGATTCTGGAACTGGTAGATATCAAATCTTCCCCATATCCTGGCGCTTCTGTCGTTCCGGATTACTGCCGTGCTACTTATGACAGACGTCTTTTGGTAGGCGAGACAAAAGAGAGCGTTTTAAAACCGATCCAGGATTTATTAGATCAGATGATGAAGGAAGATCCGGAACTGAAAGCAAAAGTTTCTTTCGTAGAGATGGAAGAAAAATGTTATACCGGAGAGATGATCAGCAGCGAAAGATTTTTCCCGGGATGGCTATATGATGAGAACGAAGAATTTGTGCAGGCAGTTTATAAAGAAATGAAAGACCTTGGACTGAATCCGACGATCACAAACTACAATTTCTGCACGAACGGAAGCCACTACGCAGGAGAGGCAGGAATCAAGACACTGGGAATCGGACCATCCAAAGAAAATCTTGCACATACGATCAACGAATACATTGAGATTGAACAGTTAGTGAAAGTGACAGAATGTTACTACGGAGTGATGAAAGCACTCTTGAAATAGAAAGGCGCGGGGAAACAGATGCAGTTATTTGATTTACATTGTGATTCTATCGTAAATTTCTGTGAGGAAGATTCTGATTTTCTCTGCGGGAACAAGCAGTTTTCCTTAAGAGAGCTGTCTAAGTTTGACAGACTCTGCCAGACGATGGCGATCTTTGTCCCGGATGAATTCCGCGGGGAGGATGCCTTTGCGTATTTTAAGAAGTACGAGGCATATCTGAGAAAGCTATTAAACACTCAGGAAAATCTGATCGGATTTGCACAGAGTGCGAAAGACATTGAGACAATCACAGAGAAAGGAAAGTGTGCGGTGCTCCTCGCAGTGGAAAGCGGGGCAGCGCTTGCCGGAAAACTGGAAAATGTCGATGAACTCGCAAAATGCGGTGTGAAAATGATGACACTTGTATGGAACGGAGTCAATGAGATCGGATCCGGACACAGCACCGACCAGGGACTTACTCCTTTTGGAAAGCAGGTAATCCGGAGGATGGAAGAGAAGAACATCATCGTAGACGTCTCACACTTAAATGACAGAGGCTTTGAAGACGTATGTGAGGTGGCGGAAAAACCATTTATTGCAACACACTCAAATCTTCGCTCTGTCTGCGGGCATAAGAGAAATATGACAGAAAGCCAGTTTGGCGAAATGATCAGAAGGAAAGGTCTGGTAGGCATCAATCTTCATGAACCGTTTCTCGCAGAAAGCGGAGCAGGGGACCTGGACCGGATGTATGCGCATGTAAGCCGTATGCTGGAACTTGGAGGAGAAGATGTGATTGCCTGCGGAAGTGATTTTGACGGAGCGGATATTGATGATTCTTTAAATACTCCGGTCAAGTTTGCCATGTCAGCGGAATATCTTTTAAAGAGAGGAATTTCCGAGAACGTGATCAGGAAGATGTTTTTTGAAAATGCATTGGAATTTTTCAGAACCAATATAGGCAGATAAAGATGCGAAGGAGTGTGGAAAATGCTGATCGTAAATGGAATCATTGTCAATGAAGATGGACAGAAGAAATGTGATGTGCGTTTGCGCGGGGAAAAGATCGTTGAGATTGGAGAAAATCTAAGCCGGGATGAGGAAGAAATCATAGATGCCGGAGGGGCATATCTTCTGCCGGGCGGGATCGATGTCCATACACATTTTGATATGCCTGCGGGGGCGTGCATGACGTCGGACGATTTCACATCAGGGACGAAGGCGGCAGTTCTGGGAGGAACGACAGCGGTCATTGATTTTGCAGAATATGATCCGGGAGAAACATTAAGAGACGGACTTGCGCGCTGGCACAAAAAAGAAGACGGCAGGTCGTACTGTGATTATGGATTCCATATGACTGTCTCAGAGTGGAATGAAAGCATGGCAGAGCAGATCGAGGAGATGAAGCGGCAGGGGATCTATTCTTTTAAGGCGTATACGGCATATAAGGATGGGATTGGTGTAGAAGATTCAGAGCTGTTCCGGATCCTGCAGCAGATGCGAAAGTCCGGCACACTGCTTTGCGTACACTGCGAAAATGGAGACGTACTGGAATGTCTTCAGGAGCAGCTGAAGAAAGAAAATCCGGCTGACATCAGAAATCATCCGCACTCCAGACCAAACCTTGTGGAGAAAGAAGCCGTATCGAAAGTAATCGATTTTGCACAGCTTGCAGGCGCCTCCGTCTACATTGTCCATGTAAGTACAAAGGAAGCGGTGGAAGTGATTCGGGAGGCGAAGCGAAAAGGGCAGAAAGTATTTGCAGAGACTTGCCCGCAGTATCTGTTCTTAAATGAAAAGAAATACGAGCTTCCGGGGTTTGAATCAGCCAGGTATGTGCTGTCTCCTCCGCTGCGCAGCGAGGAAGACGTAAGAGCGCTGTGGGAGGCGCTTGTGGATGGAACGATTGATGTGATTTCCACCGACCACTGTTCTTTCCGGATGGAAGATCAGAAGGAGCTTGGCAGAGATGATTTTACAAAAATTCCAAATGGAATGCCGGGGGTTGAGACCCGTATGGAACTGATGTTGTCCTATGGAAGGCAGGCAGGGCTAAGCCTGGAGAAACTCGTGAGCCTGACCTCTGCAAAGCCTGCTGAAATCTTTGGGCTTTACCCGAAGAAAGGAAGGGTCCAGGAAGGAAGCGACGCAGATCTTCTGATCGTGGAAGAAGCCCCACATATAATAAGTAGAAACACACTTCATCAGGAGGTAGATTACACTCCGTACGAAGGTATGGAGGTAACACATAAGATCAGGGATGTATTCGTAAAAGGAGCACGGACCGTAGCGGAAGGAAGGTGGATGGGAGAAAAGAAGAACGGAAGTTATCTAAGGAGGATCTAAGAGGAGAGAGATAGCCTGCCATAGAATAAAAAAGAGCAGTTTAACGGAGCTGTCCGGAATATTCTATGCGTGAGATTGACTTTTTTCTGGCTTTAGCCAATTTTACGAAGCATGTGAAAGCAGGGGAAAGTGCGAAACGACATGTACAGCTGGCAAAAGAGAAAAAGCTGTGTTACTACGAAGTCAGGCGAAAATGGGAAGAAGCCCCCATTTGTATTCTTGAATAAGAGGATAAAGATGAAGAAAAATAGTTCACAGAATCATTCGAAAAGTACTTCAATTTATGAATTAGACGGCAGACCGCCGTTTAGGCAGATGTTTCCGCTGGGATTGCAGCAGCTTCTGGCAATGTTTGTCGGAAATATCGTGCCGATGCTCCTTGTGTCGGGGGAGGCAGGACTTTCTGCAGAAAATGCGACACTGTTACTGCAATGTTCACTATTGGGCGCCGGCGTTGCCACACTGATCCAGGCATTTCCGATCTGTATAGGAAAAGTAAGGCTCGGATCAGGACTGCCGGTTATGATGGGTCTGACCTATACCTTTTTACCGATCTGTATCTCGGTGTCCGTCAATTATGGGCTGGGAGCGCTGTTCGGAGCCCAGCTGATCGGTGGAATCATTTCTATTTTTATTGGAATGGCATTGCCGAAGGTGAGAAAATTTTTCCCGCCGATCGTAACTGGTACGATCATAGTTTCCATTGGAATCTCATGTTTCCCGACAGCGGCATATAATCTTGCCGGCGGAAGTGGATCAGAGACAATGGGAGAGGCGTACAACTGGATCATTGGTGTGATCGTAATTGCAGTGATCCTGCTCTGTTCCGGATTTGGAAAAGGACTGGTAAGTGCAGCGGCGATCCTGATCGGTATGGTCGCAGGTTACATCGTGTCAGTAATCTGGGGGATCGTGGATTTCTCAGCGGTTGCCAGTGCAGCATGGTTTGCAGTTCCAAAACCGCTGGCATTTGGAATGGAATTTAAGCTGGATTTTGCAATTATTTTTGCACTGCTGTTCTTTATCAACGCGGTAGAGATGACGGGAGACTTTACTGTTTCTGCTACCGGAGGACTGAACCGTCAGCCAAAAGATGCAGAATTAAAAGGCGGGATCATCGGAAATGGGATTGCATGTATCTTTTCTTCATTTTTTAACTGTTTTGCAACGGGAACTTACAGTCAGTGTTCAGGAATCGTAGCGCTTACAAAAGTGTGCAGTAGATATGTGATGGGATGTGCAGCGGGAACGTTAGTCATCGCCGCATTCTGTCCGAAGCTTGCAGCGCTTCTGTCTACGATCCCGAACTGTGTGATCGGCGGGGCGACGATCGTGGTATTTTCTATGATTGCCTTATCTGGTATGAATTTAGTTGCAAGAAGCAGATTTACGAACCGCAGTATGTTGATCTGCGGAACTTCTTTGGCATTAGGTCTTGGTATTTCTTTTGCGAAAGATACACTGGCCGGAGCGGGGGAATATGTGCAGATGTTCTTTGGGGAATCAAGCATTATCCTTGTAGCAGGAACGGCGCTTCTCTTAAATATTATCTTACCGAAAGATGATACGGACAGAGAGGTTGAACGGGAGACAATCGAAGAAATAAAAAAAGCAGCAGAATAGCAAGAAGGAGAATGGAAGAATGATTGATTTTTTATTAAAAAATGGAATTATCGTTACAGTAAATAAAGAAAGAGAGATCTTATATCACGGAGCAGTTGCGATCAAAGGAAACAAGATCGTAGAAGTAGGAGAAAGCGACGCGCTGGAAGCAAAATATCAGGATGTAGCGGAAGTGGTAGATCTCGATGGAAAAATCGTCTTTCCTGGATTTATCAACACACACAACCATCTGTTCCAGACACTGTTAAAGGGACTTGGAGATGACATGGTATTAAAGGACTGGCTGGCTACGATGACATTCCCGGCAGCTACTAATCTTACAAGAGAAGACTGTTATCTTGGAGCAATGGCAGGATGTATGGAAGGGATCCACAGTGGTATCACGACGATGGTAGACTACATGTATCCGCATAACAGAGAAGGACTCTGCGATGGAATCATCGATGCATACAAAGAACTTGGCATCAGAGGAATTCTCGGAAGAGGCTGCATGGATGCGGGAGAAAATTTCGGAGTACACCCGGGCATCATGCAGAAGAAAGAAGATGTAGAGAGGGATCTTCGCAGATTGTTTGAGACTTACCATAACTCGGAAGATGGAAGGATCAAAATCTGGGTAGCGCCGGCAGCGATGTGGTCTAACTCCAGAGAGATGCTGGAAATGCTCTGGAAAGTTACAAATGAGTATAATTCAGGATTTACGGTACATATTTCAGAAACTGTTTTTGACAGAGAGGCGACAAAAGCATTACATGGAATGTATGATGCGCCACTTCTGGAAGAAATGGGAATCGTAGGACCAAACGTCCTTATGGTACACTGCTGCTACCTGACACCGGAAGATCTTGATATGGCGCAGAAATACGACATGAAAGTCTCCCACAATGTATGTTCTAACATGTATCTGTCATCTGGAGTGGCTCCGGTTCCGGAAATGTTAAGAAGAGGAATCAACGTCAGTCTCGGAGTGGACGGAGCTGCGAGCAACAATGCGCAGGACATGGTGGAACTGATGAAATTTACAGCATTGCAGCATAAGGTAGAGACGAGAGATCCTCTTGCAATCTCAGCAGAAAAAGTGTTAGAGCTTGCGACGATCGATGGAGCGAGAGCGCTTGGAATGGAAGATGAGATCGGTTCCTTAGAGGCAGGAAAGAAAGCGGACCTTGTGATCTTTGATTCATACCAGTGTCCGAAAGCGATTCCGATGCATAACCCGGTATCGACACTTGTCTATTCTTCTTCTATCCAGAATATCACCGGCGTGATGATCGACGGAAGAGTAATCATGAAAGATGGCGTGATCGTCCGCGTGAAAGACGAGAAAGAAGTATACAGAGCGATCCAGAATTGTGCAGAAGACTTATGTGTACGTGGAAATATCACAAACAGAAGAGAAGGACATCGCTGGATGAATCCATATTAAAAGAAAAAACAAAAGACAAAAGCATGTTTTGAGTAGCCCTTTTTAGCTGGTGTATAAATAAAAAAAGAAAAGCGGAATTCGCATGGACGGAGAAAAAAAGAATAAAGGATCACTATTTTCATACGAAGGAAAAGTATCATTTGCAAAAGCACTTCCCATTTCATTGCAGCATGTAATGGCGATGTTTGTCGGAACGATCACAGTTCCGATGGTAATCGCAAATGGGTGCGGAGTTTCAGAGGCAGATAAGCAGCTTCTGATCCAGTTTGCATTATTAATGGCAGGTCTTGGAACGCTGATCCAGTTGTTCCCGCTGAAAATGTTCGGGGCAAGAGTTCCGATCATCTTCAGTGTCGGATTTACATTTGTCCCGACGCTGACCGCGATCGGAGCGGAGTAT
>JAPFCT010000206.1 GCA_026169575.1 Faecalimonas sp. | reverse complement strand
TTTGATGTGCAGGTGCTTCCGGCATGGCGTCCGGATAAGGCAATGAATATTGAAAAACCAGATTATTTAGATTATCTGAAGAAACTGGAGGAAGCCAGCCACAGAGAGATAAAGACATTTGAGGATCTGAAGGAAGCACTGAAAGTAAGGATGGAGCATTTTGCGTCCTATGGCTGCAGGGCATCCGATCATGCATTGGAATTTGTTATGTACAGACCCGCTTCCGATGGGGAACTGGAACAGATTTTTGCGAAAAGAATGAGAGGCGAATTTGTCTCCAAGGAAGAAGAATTAAAGTATAAAACAGCATTTATGCTTTTTGTCGGAAAGGAATACCATAAGCGCGGATGGGCTATGCAGCTGCACTATGGATGTAAGCGGGACAACAATGTTCTTCGATATCGGGAGCTTGGACCAGATACCGGATATGACTGCATCAACAATTATGCGCCGTCTTCGGAAATGGCTGATTTTCTAAATGCACTGAATCAGACAGATGAACTTCCGAAAACAATTATTTATAGTTTGAATCCAAACGATAATGCTGCAATCGGAACGATTCTTGGATGTTTTCAAGATCAGAGTGCAGTCGGAAAAATTCAACAAGGATCCGCATGGTGGTTTAACGATCACAAGGCAGGAATGACAGAGCAGATGACATCTCTGGCAAATCTTGGTCTGCTCGGGAATTTTGTCGGAATGCTTACAGATTCCAGAAGCTTTCTTTCCTATACCAGACATGAATATTTTAGACGAATTTTATGTGAACTGATCGGAAACTGGGTGGAAAATGGAGAATACCCGGCTGACGAGCAGAGGCTTGGAAAAATGATAGAAGATATTTCTTACAACAACGCGGTAAATTATTTCGGATTTGATCTGCCTTTGACATATTAGAAATAGAAAATTGTCGCAGAATAGAGAGTTATTTTTCATATGCGCTCTTTCAGGAAGACAGGAAGAAAAGGCCTGTCGACTGAAAGGGTGCATATTTTTTCTATGGATTATCGTGCTCATCTCAATAAGAATACATACATTACAATAAAGTGACATACGCTTCCGCCCATTACAAACAAGTGGAAAATCTCATGGCTTCCAAAGTTTTTGTGTTTGTTATTGAAAAGCGGAAGTTTCAGTGCATAAATAATTCCGCCGATTGTATAGACGATTCCGCCGGCTAAAAGCCATCCAAATCCACCTGGTGACATTGTGTCGAGAAGTTTTGTAAATGCAATCACACAAGTCCATCCCATACCGATATAGAGAACGGAGGAGAACCATTTCGGACAGTTTACCCAGAATGCTTTTACAAGTATCCCTGCAATTGCAATTCCCCATACGATTGCGAGCATCGTATAGCCGACAGGCCCTTTTAAGGTGATCAGGCAGATAGGCGTGTAGCTTCCTGCGATCAGCACCGAGATCATCATGTGGTCAAATTTTTTCAGGCGTTTATTTACTTTTTCAGAGATATCAAGCGAGTGATACAGTGTGCTTGCCGTATAGAGCAAGATCATGCTTCCAATAAAGATTGCAAGTGAGATCACATAAATGGGATCTTCTTTATGTGCTGCTTTTATTAACAATGGCGTTGCAGAAAAAATTGCCATTAACATTGCGATAAAATGGGTGATCGCACTTCCCGGGTCCTTTAAATGTTTTTGTTTCATAAGAATGCCTCCTGATGGTGAATAAAACAATAAGTAGTTTTTAATACTACATTAAGTATATGTTGATATTACTACTTCTATTACAAAAATGCAAGAGGAATCCACGGAGAAAAAGTTAAAAAACAGTAAACAGTATCAGATATGAATTTTTGAAAATGTGAATAATTAAGTGGAAGTTATCAGGGAATTGTGATATAATCATAAAAACTACAAACAGACATCACGAAAAAACGGTAAGATACATAAAAAATATATGGTTATAAAATATAGTTTTGACAGATTTGCTATATGATGAAGGTATAAAAAACTGATGTTTTGTAGATGTTTGTTTTTAGTAAGGTTATTTAAAAGATACGAAAGATATGAGGGAAAGCGTATGAAAAAATTGAAAAGAGCAGTGGCAACATTATTAATGGGATCTATGTTAATTCTTTCCGGGTGTTCAGCATTTCAGAAGTTTGATGCGGCCGGGTATACGAAGGCATGTCTTGATGCAAGTTATAAGGGAGAGTTTGATGAATATATCAAACTTACGAAGTCAACAAAAGAAGAGGCAGAAAAGGAATATAATAAAAACTTAGAACTTGCCATGAATCAGCTTACATCGGTTGGGGTTTCAGATGAACTGACAGAGAAATATAAAGATCTTTATGTTGAAATATTTAAAAAATTAAAATACGATGTGAAAGAAGCAAAAGAAACTGAGGATAAGAATTTTACAGTTCAGGTAGAAGTGCAGCCGGCAAAGATTTTTGATGGAGTGATGGAAGCAGCACAGACAGAGATAGAGGGATTTGTTACATCGAAGATAGAAAGTGGTGAGATGCCTTCGGAAGAAGAAATCATGGAGCAGACTTTTGTGATTCTGCATGATAAAATGGCAGAGAATCTGGAAAATATTACCTATGGAGAAAAGCAGACGATTGAGATCAGTGTTACAAAAGATTCTAACAATGTGTATTCAATTTCAGATGAGGATCTTCTGAAAATAGATGAGGCAATGTACGATAAAAGTGGATTGACATTCTAACACCAGTCAGATAAAGGTTGCAGGTAGTAGTCGTTTATCATGGATTAGAAGATCGGAAATAAAAATAAATAGCTGACAAAAAGATAGACAAATTTCAAGTCATCTGTTATGATGGAAAGCGTGTATTCTATGAGTGGGGCTGTTGCAAAGTTCATTTTGCACCAGCCTCATTTTTGTGGACAGAAATATTCGTCAGAGACTGCTGCAGACCAGGTATGAACAGCAGAACAGATAAATACAAAAAGAATGGAAAGGAATCAGATCATGGAAACATTAAGATTTGAAGAGCTTGGAATCTGCCCTGAGATTCAGAAAGCGGTAAAACATATGGGATTTGAGGAGGCATCTCCGATTCAGAGTAAGGCAATCCCGGTGATGATGACTGGAAAAGATATCATCGGTCAGGCACAGACGGGGACGGGAAAGACAGCGGCATTTGGGATCCCGATGCTGGAAAAGATTGACCCGAAAAATAAAAAACTGCAGGGGATCGTTCTCTGCCCGACAAGAGAACTTGCCATTCAGGTGGCGGAGGAGATCCGTAATCTGGCAAAGTATATGCATGGGATTAAAGTACTTCCGATTTACGGAGGGCAGGAGATTGTAAAACAGATCCGCTCCCTGAAGAGCGGGACACAACTGATCATCGGAACACCGGGACGTGTGATGGATCACATGAGAAGAAAAACGATTAAAATGGAGCAGGTTCACACCGTTATTCTGGATGAGGCGGATGAGATGTTAAATATGGGATTCCGTGAGGATATCGAGACAATCCTGGAAGGTGTCCCGGAAGAACGCCAGACAGTATTGTTCTCAGCAACGATGCCGAAAGCGATCATGGAGATCACAAAGAAATTTCAGAAGAATGCGGAACTGATCAAAGTGACAAAAAAAGAACTGACCGTGCCGAATATTGAACAGTTCTACTACGAAGTAAAACCGAAGAATAAGGAAGAAGTGCTGACACGTCTGCTTGACATTTATACACCGAAGCTTTCTGTGATCTTTTGTAATACGAAGAAACAGGTAGATCTGCTTGTAACCGCACTGTTAGGGCGTGGATACTTTGCGGCAGGGCTTCACGGAGATATGAAGCAGGCACAGAGAGACCGTGTGATGCAGGGCTTCCGAAGTGGAAAGACAGATATCCTTGTAGCGACAGATGTGGCTGCAAGAGGAATTGACGTCGATGAAGTGGAGGCGGTATTTAACTATGATCTGCCGCAGGATGAGGAATATTATGTACACCGGATCGGAAGAACGGGAAGAGCCGGAAGAGTCGGACGTTCTTTCTCTTTTGTTTCTGGAAAGGAAGTATATAAGATCAAAGAGATCCAGCGTTACTGTAAGACAAAGATTTATGCACAGAAAGTACCGTCATTAAATGATGTTGCCAATACAAAAATCGACAACGTGCTGGAAGAGATTGAAAAGATGATCGAAAAAGAAGATCTGACCATGATGATCAATGCGATCGAAGAGAAAGTCAATGATTCCGACTATACAGCAATGGATATGGCAGCTGCATTTTTGAAGCTGTACACTGGAATGAAAGATGACAATGAATCCGAAGATGAATTTGATTTCGGAGATACCGGAGCGGAAGAGCCTGGAATGGTCCGTCTGTTCATCAACATTGGGAAAAAACAGAAAGCAAGACCGGGAGACATTCTCGGGGCGCTTGCGGGAGAAAGCGGCATGCCTGGAAAACTGATCGGAACGATCGATATGTTTGATAAATATACATTTGTAGAAGTGCCGCGAGAGTATGCAAGAGACGTTCTTCATGCAATGCAGAATGTGAAGATCAAAGGAAAATCCATCGCGATCGAGCCGGCAAATCAGAAGTAAAAAATAAGAAGAATGCGGAAATCTAATGATTCAAAATCAATGAATTCATATCCCGGTAGTCTTTCGGGGAGATTCCGTATTCTTTTTTAAATGCCCGGTAAAAGCTGGAGTAATCCCGAAATCCGAACAACTGGTAGATTTCCGTAATGCTCATATTTCCGAGAATTGCTTCCCGACACTGGTTCAGACGTTTTTTTGTAATGTACTGGTGGACAG
>JAPFCT010000163.1 GCA_026169575.1 Faecalimonas sp. | reverse complement strand
TTCATTTTTCAAAGTGGAAATAAACTTTTCACTTCAGCCTTTTTTTCAGCCTTTTTTTCAGATTTCCATCAAGACTGTTCTCCGGCGCTTTTTCGTTTTGCTATAAGGACGCTCCCCTTTCACTTATAGCAAAACTGATCCACGGATTTATCCAGCCCCCGGTTCAACACTCCCCATCTATAGCGCTTCCCTTTAAACTTCCGTTATCTCAAACAATCTTGAAAAGTAATCGCCCTGCTGCTCTCTTGCAACTCCCGGAAGTCCTGAAGAACAATCCGACACGCTCAATCCTGCGTACATTAATTCATCGCCGTAATGTTCCCCGCAATCGATTTTTGCCCCGAAACATTCTTTTACACGATAGTTCTTTGCCGGATCCAGCCCTCTTAAGCAGATGCGCTCAAACTTTCCGTGGGATGGCTCTAACACCCGGAAATATGCCATAAATGCTTTGTCTTTTTCTCCGGATACGACTTCCCATGCGGAACTGTTATGTTCAAACGGACTTTGCAGACGATAAAATCTGCCCTGCTGAAGCAGTCTTCTGTTCTCCTTCATAAATGCAATCTGAACTTTCATCTGCTCCAGTTCTTCCTCCGGAAGCTTTGTAATATCAAGCTCATACCCAAAGGTTCCAAAATAAGCGACATTTGCCCGGATATCCAGCGAAGTATTTCGGAATACCTGATGATTCGGCGATGCCGATACGTGGCTTCCGATACTGCTGATTGGATAGACGTAAGAAGTTCCATACTGGATCTTGATCCGGTCCACCGCATCTGTATTGTCCGAGGTCCATGCCTGCGGCGCATAGTAGAGCATTCCCGGGTCAAATCTCGCTCCTCCGCTTGCGCAGGATTCAAATAAAATCTCCGGAAATTCCTGTATCAGCCGTTCATACAGATCATAGACTCCGAGAATATATTTATGACGTACTTTGCCCTGATAGCTCTTGCCGTTTCCATTTGAAAATACTTCCGAGAAAGAACGGTTCATGTCCCATTTGATATAAGAAATCGAAGATTCTCTCAGCACCTTCTGCATCTGTCTGTGAATGTGATCCACGACTTCTTTTTTTGAAAAATCAAGAATATACTGATTCCGGCTGTGACAGTAATTCCTTCTGAGATCTGCCAGAAGCCAGTCCGGATGTTCCCGGAACAGATCACTGTCTTTGTTTACCATTTCCGGCTCAAACCAGAGTCCGAACTTTAATCCCATCTCTTCTATTTTCCTGGAAAGTCCCGCAATTCCATCCGGCAGTTTTTCCAGATTCGGATACCAGTCTCCCAGCGAACAGTTATCCCAGTTTCTCTTTCCGAACCATCCATCATCAAGGACGAACAATTCTATCCCGATCTCTTTTGCTTTCCGGGCAATCTGCAATATTTTCTCTTCGTTAAAATCGAAATAAGTCGCCTCCCAGTTGTTGATCAGAATCGGTCTTTCTTTATCTCTCCAGGTTCCTCTTGCAAGCCGTGTGCGATACAGTTCATGGTACGTCTGACTCATTTCATTCATACCATGCTCACTGTATACCATCACCATTTCTGGCGTCTGGAACGTTTCCCCTTTCCCAAGTTCCCAACGGAACTCATTTGGATGGATCCCCATTACCACTCTTGTCACATCAAAATTATCAACTTCGACCTGCCCGATAAAATCTCCGCTGTATATCAGGCTGAATCCTAAGACTTCTCCCTGAAATTCATCTGCATTTTTCCGCTTCAAAATAAGAAATGGATTAAACTGATGGCTGCTGCAGCCGCGCATACTGTACACGCTCTGAATGCCATAAGTCAGTTCCCGGCTATGCGGATGGCGCTCTCTGTTCCATGTCCCCGCAAATTCTACCATCTCATACTCTTTGTCCGGAAGATCCAGACAGCCGCTCATACAATTCAGCAGCGTGATTCCTTCCGGGTGTTCACATTCAAACCGTACCTGTTTTGTGATCACCGGTCTCTGTGCGAAGATCGTATAGGATAAAATGATCTTCGTATGGATC
>JAPFCT010000341.1 GCA_026169575.1 Faecalimonas sp. | reverse complement strand
GGACTGCAGCTATTTGAAGGGAAAGATAAATTTCAAATAGCTGCAGTCCTTTTTTCTTTTCCCAGAAACAGCGGAGTGAAATTGTTAAGCAGGGTGCAGTTCGTGCTCGGTTTCCTTCCGTTCGTGCCCTTTTTCGTCTGGTGTTCAAAACTGTGATAGACTTTGAGATAAGAAATAAATCTGCAGGGCAGGTGGGAGTAAAGTGTCAGGACTTCCTGCCATCTGTAAGATATGAAAACAGCGGGAGGAAGGAAACGATGGAAAAAGACAGCAAAATAAAACAAATTATATGGAAACAGAAAGGATGGCTTGCACTGGTTGTGATTGCCACATGCGCTTACACAGCAAGCGAACTGATGAAAGCTTATGTCATGCAGTTGGTGCTGGATTCTGCAACACAGATGTCTGGACAGTTATTTCAGAAGGCATTTATCACGTTTGTGTTGTATTTACCAACATTTCTTCTGACTTATATATTTTTATATTTTTGCAGGGAAAAGTTTATCGTGAAATGTAGTATCTCTATCAAAAATCAGTGGTTTGCAGATATCCAGAAGAAACAGCTCTGTGATTATGATATGCAGGAAGCGTCTACCTATATTTCGCATTTTACAGTGGACATCAAAACGATCGAGGAAGATTATATCGGCTCACTATTGTCGGTGATTCAGGATGTCATTGTAGGAGTTGCTTCCTTAGGAGCAATTTTGAAAGTTCATTATACATTTGTACTGGCAATTGTTTTAAGTATTTATCTGCCGGTATTTGTCAGCAGTCTTTGGGGAAAGCGGTTAGAAAAGACGAGGCTGGAGGCTTCGGAAACCAATGGGAAAATGGTGGCGCTTATCAAGGAATTGATGAATGGTTTTGAGGTAAGTACTCTATTTGGGATCCGTAAAAAAGAAGAAAAGAAATTCCAGAAGATGAACGAGGAGACTGGGGCGAAGGCATTTGATGCAGAGATAAGCAGTGATGCTGCAGCTATCAGCAGCGGTACCGCAAGTATTGCGATTTTCTTTGGAAATATGTTTCTCGGAGTGCTGCTTGTCTTAAAAGGTTTGATCACACTTGGACAGGCGCAATATGTCATACAGCTTATGAATAACGTTGTGAATCCGTTGCACCGTATTGGACCGTATCTGGCAGAAATGAAAACAGCAGAGGCGCTTTATCAGCAGGTAAGTGAAAAATTGCAGAAACATACAGAAATTTCTGAGGCAAAGGAACTTTCAAAATTTGTGACCGATATCTGTCTGGACGGAGTATCTTTTGCGAAAAATGAGCGGACGATTCTTGATCAGGTTTATGTAAGTTTTCAAAAAAATCAGAAATATCTGCTTGTCGGGGAAAGCGGAAGTGGAAAATCTTCTTTACTGAAAATCCTTTTGAATATGTATGGGGATTATGATGGGAAAGTAAGTGTGGACGGTAATGATTTCCAGAGCATAGACAAGGAAAGCTGGTACCGGTGTCTGTCAGTTGTCAGTCAGGATGGTTTTGTTTATCACGATACACTTTTAAACAATATTACTTTATATCAAGAATACAGCAAGGAAGAAATTGACCGGGTAATCGCTCTCTGCAATCTGGAAGAGTTTGTTGCCAGTCACGAAGAAGCATTCGAGTTTCTGATTGAAGAAAATGGAAAGAATATTTCCGGAGGAGAACGCCAGAGGATCTGTCTGGCGAGGGCACTGATCCGCAGACCATCCATTTTGATCCTTGATGAGGCGACATCTGCACTGAATTCGGAGATGGCACGCCAGATTGAGGAAAATATTTTAGGACTGGAAGATACGACGATAATCGCTGTTTCTCATAGAATCTTCCCGGAACTTCGGGAAAAATACGATAGTGTGATCCGATTTGAGAATCATAAAGCAGTTTTGGAAATGAAATAGGAAGTATTCGGAAGAGAAGAATTGGGGGAAGATATGAAAACGTTGTCAGTGAAAATGTGGCTGACAGTAAACGTACTAAGAGTCATATTTTATTGAACAGTAGTAGTTCAATAAGCGGGAACAGAGGCATAAGTAGTCCAGTGCCATAGATGTTAGATTTTCCTCTGTCAAATAGCTGAATTTTAACTGCTTAGCGGATATATAGTCCGTTGCTATATAGTTGTTTGACGTATATCATTGCAGAAATATATTTGTTATGACAGGATGTTTAAATTATATGGTTAAAAGTACGCATAAAATCAATTGTAAAAAAATACAATTGATTTTATGCGCGTTTTTGCTTATACTATAAACAGTGAAATTGGAAAGGAAGAACAGTGTATGCATGAAACAAGAACAACAGAGTTTAAAGAAAAGATTACAAATACATTTTTAAAAACAGTAAGTGCTTTTTCAAATTACGATGGCGGAGAAGTGTTTTTTGGTATCGATGACAATGGGAATATCAAAGGCCTGTCAGATGTAAAACAAGCGTGTCTTGATATTGAAAATAAGATTAATGACAGCATTACTCCGCAGCCTGACTATACACTGGAATTGCAGAATAATGACAGAACGATAAAACTGACTGTAAAAAGTGGGCTGCAAAAGCCGTATTTATATAAATCGAAAGCATATAAGCGAAATGATACAGCAACCATAGAGGTTGACACACTGGAGTTGTCGAGACTGATTTTGGAAGGAAAAAATATCAGATTTGAAGAATTGCGGTATGAAGAGCAAAATCTTACATTTGCTACCTTAAAACAAAAATTAAAGGAATATATTCAGATTGAAACTTTTAATCAGGATACCTTGAAAACGCTGAACTTATACAACAATACAATTGGATACAATAATGCAGCAGGGATTTTGGCGGATGAAAATCATTTTCCGGGAATTGATCTGGTAAAGTTCGGTAAAAACATCAGTGTGATTCATAAGAGGGCGACCTTTGATCATATATCCATTTTGACAGTCTACGAAAAAGTAGCAGAGGTGTTCAAGGATTATTATCAATATGAAGAAATACAAGGTACTGATAGGAAAAAGATAGAAAAAATACCGGAGGCTGCCTTTAGAGAAGCAATCGCAAACGCATTGATTCACAGAGCGTGGGATGTAGAGTCGCAGATAAAAGTTTCAATGTTTGATGACAGAATAGAAATTATTTCTCCGGGAGGATTGCCATCCGGAATAACAGAAGATGAATATTTATCGGGGAAACTTTCAGTCTTAAGAAATAGAAATCTTGCAAATGTATTTTACAGGCTGGGGTTTGTCGAAATCTTCGGTACAGGAATTACAAGAATAAAGCAGCTCTATAAAGAAGGCCTGATGCAGCCGGATTTTGAAGTGTCGGAAAATACGATCAAGATTGTACTCCCGATTTTTGAGAAAAATCTGAATTTAACGGAAGACGAAAGAATAATATATAAGATTTTGAGCAGGACAATGCTGAAATCAATCAGCGAAATTGCTCCTTACGCTCCGTTTGGCAAATCAAAGACAACACAGTTGTTGAAAGATATGGGGAAGAAAGGTGTTGTGAAAATTGAAGGCAGGGGAAGGGGGACTAAGTATGTGATAAAGTAATCATCATGACAAAGAGTAATAATGCAAACTTGTGGATATTGTCTCTTCTTCATTTCTTGCAGTTGTAAGTGGATAAAAAGAACTTTGAGCTATATAAAATTCTCTACTATGAAGAAGCCAGAGCAGATTATCGCAAAGTATCTGGTTGGCGTTGCTTGTGAAGCATGTGGGGAGATTATCAATAATAATGATTGTTCGGAACTACAAACTAAAAGCTTTGGAATTATTTAAAGAGGCTGAATGTGAGTATGAGACTAAAAGTATTGGAAAGCCCCAATTTTATCACGACAAACGCAAGAGTAAATAAATTGGAACATCCCTTTTTTCTAATAAACTAAAGAAAAAAAGGGGTGTGTTTTTATGCAAGAATTGTCAGAGTGGATAGAATGAAAGTTTAAAAAGAAAAGTTGACACAAACTAGCGCATAAGATAAAATAGAATAAGAACGTTTGTTCTTTTTGAGGCGACAATAAAAATCCAACGATACAACAGAATATGTGTATTGTGATTGATGCAATAAAATAGATATTTTGATTACACGAAAAAATGTGTGTAATTTGAGTATTCAAAAATAACAGAGGGAGAAATGTGTATGAGTGAAGAAAAAATCTTTAAATTAGAATCGCCATATAAGCCTACAGGTGACCAGCCACAAGCCATCAAACAGCTTGTCAAAGGATTTAAAGAAGGCAACCAATGCCAGACTTTACTGGGGGTTACGGGTTCTGGGAAGACCTTTACCATGGCAAATATAATAGCTCAACTAAACAAGCCTACATTAATTATTGCGCATAACAAAACCTTAGCGGCGCAGTTATATGGAGAATTTAAAGAATTTTTCCCGAACAATGCAGTGGAATATTTTGTGAGCTACTATGATTACTACCAGCCGGAAGCCTACGTTCCATCTTCTGACACCTATATCGCCAAGGATTCTGCGATCAATGATGAGATTGATAAACTTCGTCATTCTGCGACGGCTGCATTGTCTGAGCGGAGGGATGTGATCATTGTTGCAAGTGTGTCCTGCATCTATGGGCTTGGTTCACCGATTGATTATCAGGAGATGGTGATCTCGCTCAGACCAGGCATGATCAAGGACCGGGATGAGGTGATCGCGAAGC
>JAPFCT010000322.1 GCA_026169575.1 Faecalimonas sp. | reverse complement strand
GGCCAAAAGAGAACCCGTTATACTCAGAAAAAGGAATATTTGTGCATCTGCAGTTATTTGAAGATGCAGAATTTGATTATTGGCTTCGACAACAGATGGATAAAGATTTTTATATCCCCTCAGCACAGCAGATAGATGAGATATGTAGAAATGGATATGAGGCAAGTTCGTCTGCATATAAAAAACTGGAATCTTTTTTTATTAAGAAATTGAAGTTTTCTTATGAGCAGGCAGTGACGTGGTGTCTGCAGGTGTGGGCAAATAGTTATGAAGGAGAATCACCATCAAAAATTATCAATAAAATGACGGAAGCCAATATTGAATTTGAAGAGAAAATGATAGATGAATTGCTAGAGTTACTTGTGACGGCACATAACAATACCCGAATGAAAGAGAACAGAGGGTACAAACCAAGTGAAATGGTAAGAAAAAAGTCTGTCGATAAAATGCCAACAATTGTTCCGGCAAGTTCTAATGCGGCTGCAATTTTAAAGGATGCTGCACCGCAGTTGGAGGCTATGGGGGTGCCGGTTGACTTAAATGGAAATACAGATGTTATTCAAACAACAATGTTTCCGAGCGGGCTGAACGGGGAACCAATACGAGTAGAAAAGAAAATATATCCAAATGATCCGTGTCCATGTGGCTCAGGAAAGAAATATAAAAAATGTTGTGGAAAGAATAATTGATACTAAGAAAGTTTTTGAACCAGTTACGAGAGTGGAATATTTCGTGTCATACTTATTTATAAGGCAGAAAATGAGTGGTATTGAGAGCTGTTTTGTTCGTTTTTACGCTGTTTCTGCGGACTGTAGGGACAGAATAACACTAGATGGGATAGATAAAAATAGATGGATGGGTGACCTGATCGTACACAGAGGTGATTGTTTTGTACTCACCAGAAGGCTCTGAGAAGAAAGTAGGAAAATTTCAGCAAGGTGTATTTATAATTTAGTCTTAAAAAAGTTGTTTTGATTGTGTGTCTATATTTATGGATAGGAAAGTAATTTATTTCTATATTATGAAGAATCTGGAGTAAGTAGTTTTTTAGCACAAACGCAGAAGTATCAATAAATATTTTGACATATTAAAATGTTTGAACTACATTTGTGGTATTATATGATTTTTGCTATGAGGAGGTAGATGTATGGCATATGAAGCATATTTAGATAAGGAAAAGAGATTTAAGCTACAAGCAAAAGATGCATCAATCAATCATGTTAATCGAATTTTTTACTTTATAGGAAAGTTCGATCTTTATCAAACTTTTAAATAAAAAAGTGTGCTGAGCACACTCTCAGCTCCCCTGCCCCTCATTCTTGAGGGGTGGGGGTTTTCCTTTGTGTTTCTTTATTGTAAAATAATTACATGAGTAATATATTACAAACTATTTTTATTGATTATTATGAGCATATCCTTTACGAACTTCATCCCAGACAAACTGAAGTTGAAAACATCTCCAAGATGATCCATTGTGGCGATCCATCTTATGGCGGTGCCTTTTTTGTATGTCCAGATTGTGGGGAAATGAAATTTACTCCTTTTCGTTGTAAATCCCGTTTCTGTCCTACTTGTGGTAACATGTACAATCTGAGACGTTCTTTCTCCATGTCCTGCAAACTAATTTCTTGTGTACATCGGCATTGTGTTTTCACTAT
>JAPFCT010000150.1 GCA_026169575.1 Faecalimonas sp. | reverse complement strand
GGTGCAAATGGATCTTCCACCGGCAAAATCTCTTCCGGCTGCGAAAGCAATCCGGGAAGGATTCTTCTGAAATTCTTCCGTCTCCAGCAGATCCCGCAGCATAACCGGAGATGTTTCTTTATTCGGAACTTCAATGCCGACTGCCGCTTTTCCCGGGATCGGCGCTTCGATACGGATATCAGCTGCCGCGAGATTCAGCTTGATGTCATCGGCGAGACCGACGATCTTACTGACCTTCACTCCCTGCTCCGGCTGAAGCTCATAGCGGGTAACCGATGGACCGCAGCTTACATTCGTCACAGTTACACGCACGCCAAAATTGTAGAGCGTCTGCTGAAGCTTGTTTGCAGTCTCGCGCAAGTGTGCATCGGAATCTCCGCCTCCCGCTTTTCCGCGTTTCAATAAAGATAAAGGAGGAGCCTGGTATTTTACTTTTGGTTGTTGCTCTGCCACCTTCATTTCTCTGGCAACTTCCTCTGTTGCTTTCTGTGTATCCTCCTCACTGGATTTTTTCTTTTTTCTGGAACTTTTCTTTTCAGCCGGGACCTCCGGTGCAAATGGATCTTCCACCGGCAAAATCTCTTCCGGCATCTCCTGATCCAAAACCGGCTCAGCCCGGTTGATCACAAAATCAAGAGGCTGTTCCTCAAATGGAATCTCCTCTGGTTTCAGTTCCGTCAGATCTGTTTTGGGATGCGCCAAAGTTGTATCAAATGTCACGCCGGAGACAGGCTGGTCTTTCTCCCTCTTCGCAGCTTTTTTTGCTTCCTGCTTTGCAGCTTTCTGGGCTTGTCTGCTTTCATAAATCGCCTCTTTTTGGGCACGTGCTTCTCTTCTTGCCTCTGCCTGTGTCCGCCGCTTTCTTGCATCCTCTTTTGCAGAGGCATATACTTTCGAGCTTCCTTTTTTCAGTCCTCTGAGAAAGGATTTCTCTGTGATCAGTACAAGGAAAATGATCATGAAAATGACCACGATCACATACGTTCCGGCAATTCCGAATGCCGGGCATAACAGCTTTGTAAATATTCCGCCGATCAGCCCGCCGCCTTTTTTCTTCTGTGCGGCATAGGTATAAAAAGATAAAATCCCCTGATTCTGCTCAAACGGTACTGTAAGAAGTTGTAAAAATGTACAGAGCATCAATGAAAATCCGATTCCTGCGCCCAGTTTTATGTATGCAAAAGAGTTTCCTTTATTTGAAAATGCAAAAGCAGTCCCGAGAAAAAGTAAGACCGGCATAATATACGCCGGAAGTCCGAAGATCCCAAACAAAAATGCAGAAACTGCGTTTCCGAGAAATCCTCCTATCCCAAAATTACTCAGGATCAGCAGAAGCGCTGCTGCCAATGTCAGAAGAATGATAACTTCATCATGGAAAGAATGACTGTTCTGTGCTTTTTTCCCTTTTGTGCCTGCCTTTTTTGTTGTCTTGCCTTTTTTTGCAGCCATACAATATTCCCTCCTTGTTTCTTACATGCAGGTTGTGGCACAGGTAATTTCCCATACCACAACAAAACATACTGTACTAAGTATAACACTAATTTTCTTTTGCTTCAATCATTGCCTGCAATTTTTTTAACGCGTCACTGATTCCACCGACAGCATCGATCAGCCCTTCTCTGACTGCTTCCTCTCCTTCCAGCAACGTGCCTACATCTTTTACAAGTTGCGTGGAGTCTAACATCAGCTCTTCCACACGTCTTTGGGAGATCCGGGAATGTTCCGCCAAAAAGCGTGTGATCCGGTCTTGTGTCCGTTCCATATTCTTATAACTCTGCAGTACACCAATAAACATTCCGGTTGCGCGCACCGGATGCACGATCATCGTCCCGCTTGGCACAATAAAAGAATAGTCTGCCGATACGGCAAGAGGACCTCCGATCGAATGGCTGCCGCCCAGTACAAGGGAAACGGTCGGTTTACTCAGTGACGCGATCATCTCAGCGATGGCAAGTCCGGCTTCCACATCTCCGCCCATTGTATTGAGAAGGATCAGTACGCCTTCAATCTCCTCACTGTCTTCGATCTCAGCAAGTTTTGGAAGCAGATGCTCGTATTTTGTTGCTTTTGTATTTCCGGAGACTGCTTCATGTCCTTCGATTTCTCCTATGATCGTAAGAAGCTGGATCCGGTGTTTTTTTCTGTCTGTTCCAAGTTCCAGCGCTCCCATTTCTTTGATCTGTTCCGTTTCTTTTTCCTGATGATTATCTCGTTCTTCCTGTCCCATTTCACACACTCCTGATATTTTCTTTTTAGTATGTGCAGGAAAGAACAAAAAAATACGTCTTTGCCAGCTGTCATTGTCCATCTTTCGGACAAGTGTCACACTGTAAGACGTATTTCGTTTCTTTTTCCCCTTGTTATCAGCAGGATATAAAGCTCCTGCGGTTTCCTGGTTTTATTTTACATAAGCC
The DNA here is from genome assembly GCA_026169575.1 of Faecalimonas sp. The sequence continues at coordinate 72 of JAPFCT010000150.1, read as the reverse complement.
AGCGCCTGCTCCAGATCTGCTATAATATCCTCTACATGCTCGATGCCGACGCTGAGACGGATCAGATCCGGC
>JAPFCT010000176.1 GCA_026169575.1 Faecalimonas sp. | reverse complement strand
CTTCTCTTCGCTCTCCGGTCACCGGAATCTCATCGCTCCAGAAAGAAAGCTTTCCTGCCGAAGCGCGCAATCTGCTTCCATCCTCATTCAGATACGTCACCTGAATCTCCCCGCCAAGTGTATAGAACGTCACATGCTTCTTCTGGATATATCCGGCATCCTTCAAATATTTTGCAAAAATGCGGTCCCCGTTTCCACTCTTCTCCGCTTCACTTCCGTCCGGATTCCATACCTTTACATAAATCTTATCTTCCTGAAAAATCGGTCCCTCGAGAATTCCATCCGATCCCATTCCGAAATTTCTGTCACAGATCATACGGACATTCTCTTTTGTCAGTTTTAACTCATTTTTATTCGGATCAAATACAAAGTAATCATTTCCCAATCCATGATATTTTTCCAACACAATATTCATCACTCCAACCGCGCCTCCTTTTTCTTCATCATAACAAGCATTATTCCGTAATAATATAGGAATAGTGCTTTCTATATTGCAGATAGTGCTGTATAATGATCCTATCAATTATGGATAAAACTTATGCTGCAATATCTTTTACCGCCTTGTTATTACTATATGAAAGGCGGTTTGCTGCTATTCTTTTCAGCCCCAGTTCCGGACAGCCATTTTATACTGGTATGCACTGCCAGGCTTACTGTCCGCTGCAGCTTTCTATCCGAGACAAGGAGCTAACGCTATGGAAACTTACGAGAAAAAAGGATATTTATACAGTGATTTCCGCTTATTCTATCTGACAGATACCGCTTCCCGTGAATTTGAATATCACTACCATGACTTTGATAAGATCACAATCTTTCTGAAAGGCAATGTCCAATACACGATCGAGGGAAAATCCTACCAGCTTCAGCCTTATGATATCGTTCTTGTCAGCCACAATGACATCCATAAGCTGAATGTCCAGGATTCCGAACCGTATGAACGGATCGTCGCCTATATCGCCCCGGAATTTATCAGCACTTACCGGACCGAAGATTATGATCTCAGCGAATGCTTTCAAAAGGCAAAAAAAGAGCACACCAACGTCCTGCGGACACACTCCCACGCGAAAAATACGCTGGTGCGCGCGGTGGACAATCTGAAACATTCCTTTTCAGATATCGGGTACGCCAACGCACTCTACCAGAAAATCCTCTTTCTGGAATTCATGATCCATCTGAACCGGGCTACCCTGAATGAACAGCTGGAATTTATTGACACAGACCACTGTAATACGAAAGTTGTGGAACTCCTTCAGTATATCAACCGAAATCTGACCACAGACCTGAATATCGATGATCTCGCTGCCAGATTTTATATCAGCAAATATTACATGATGCGTCTGTTCAAATCCGAGACCGGATATACAATTGGAAACTATATCAATTACAAGCGTCTGTTGCTCGCCAAAGAACTGATTGCCGCCGGGCAGCCGATCACCCAGGCATGTTATGACTGCGGATTTAAAAATTATTCCACCTTCTCGCGGGCATACAAATCCCACTTTGGGGAATCCCCCAGACAGATTCGCGATACTCTCTGATTTTTTTCTGTTGGTTCCGGCAATGATTCCTTTCTCACAGAGAAATAATTTTCTATAATTTAATCACAAATGCCGGAACCGGCGGATGATTCGGACGGTTATAGTATTCACTGACGATCACAAGATATTTCTTCGGATCAAGTTCTTTCAGGTATGCTAAAATCCGTTCTTTCTCTTCAAATCCGCTGTCGCCGCCGCTGTAAATGCAAAGACTCATCAGCCCGTCTTTCTTCAGCAGACGAAGCCCTTCCCCGATCGCCTGCACACTTGTATCTGCCTTTGTCGCAAGCGCATGGTCTCCTCCCGGCAGATAACCGAAATTAAACGTGATACAGCTGACGGTATTTTCCCCGGCATAAGCCCCCATATGTACATGACTATCCAGTAAAACTTCTGTCCGTCCGGAATATCCGCATACTTCCATCTTTCTTCTCGTTTCTTCCACCGCCTGCTCCTGGATATCAAAGGCGAGGACTCTGCCAGATTCTCCCACAAGCTCCGCCAGAAGAAGTGTGTCATACCCATTCCCTGCCGTCGCATCGATACAGAGATCTCCTTCCTGCACATGTCCTCCGATAAAATGATGGCACCATTCTGTAATCTGATATTTCTTCATCTCTATCCCTGCTTTCCCTTTTTCAAAATTTATACATGCATTATACTATTGATCCGAAATACCGTCATCTACTTTTTGGAAAAACCATTCCAATCCCATTTAAAAGAATCGGAATCTATGCTATGATACACATACCGATATCACTTTGCCCATTAGCGTGGCAGAAAGGACATTTATGCAATTATACGATTTAAAGGAAACAAAAGAGCGTGTCATCCTCGTCGGCGTACAGGCAGATGACAATGAAGATACAGAAAAATCACTGGATGAATTAGAAGAACTGGCGCAGACAGCCGGGGCAGAGACAGTAGGAAGAATCATCCAGAACCGGGAGCAGATCCACCCTGGCACTTATGTCGGCAAAGGAAAGTTAGACGAGATCAAAAGTCTCCTCTGGGAGACAGATGCAACCGGCATTATCTGTGACGATGAACTTTCCCCGGCGCAGCTTGGAAATCTTCAGGATGCGCTGGATACAAAGGTCATGGACCGTACTTTGATCATCCTTGATATTTTTGCAGAGCGCGCCTCCACAAACGAAGGAAAGATCCAGGTCGAACTCGCACAGTTAAAGTACCGCCAGTCCCGCCTGGTCGGACTTGGGAAATCTCTTTCCAGACTCGGCGGCGGAATCGGCACAAGAGGTCCCGGAGAGAAAAAGCTGGAGATGGACCGCCGTCTGATCAAAGGCCGGATTGCCCAGTTAAACCGGGAGTTAAAAGATGTCAAACGGCACCGGGAAGTTACCCGTGAGCAGCGGAGCCGCAATCATATCCCGGTCGTTGCCATCGTAGGTTATACAAATGCAGGAAAATCGACACTGTTAAACCGTCTGACCGGAGCCAGTGTTCTCGAGGAGGACAAGCTGTTTGCCACTCTGGATCCGACAACGAGAGGTCTGAAACTGCCAAGTGGCCAGGAAGTACTTCTGACGGACACCGTCGGATTTATCCGGAAGCTCCCGCACCATCTGATCGAGGCTTTTAAAAGTACGCTGGAAGAAGCGAAATATGCGGACATGATCCTGCATGTGGTCGATGTTTCTAACCCGCAGATGGATGAACAGATGTATACGGTCTACGAGACACTGCAAAATCTGGATGTCAAAGACAAAGTGGTCATCACCGCGTTCAATAAGCAGGACCGGCTGACCGAAGTTCCGATCATCCGCGATTTCAAGGCAGATCACATCGTAAATATCTCTGCGCGGACCGGTCAGGGACTGGATGATCTGCAGTCTGTCATCGAGCAGATCTTGCGCGAACGAAAGATTGAGATTTCAAGAACCTATTCTTATACCGATGCCGGGAAGATCCAGCTGATCCGGAAATACGGAGAACTTCTGGAAGAAGAATACCGGGAAGACGGCATCTTTGTCCACGCGTTTGTGCCAAAAGAACTTTATGGAAAAATAGAAGGCAGGGAGTAATCTCCACTGCCTCTTCTTTCTATCTTGTCCGCAGAAATTCTGCTTCTTTCTTTGCCGCTTCATCGTCCGGATATTTTGCAATATATGCTTCTGCCTTCGCCTTTGCACTCTCCCAGTCATACATCTTCTCATAGACAGCAATTTGATTGAATTCCATCTCCTGCGTCAGTTCCGGGCTGTTTCCTTCAGACTGTAATCCAAGATTATAGTGATTCAGCGCACTTTGATAATCGCCGGTCTGCATTTCACACGAAGCAAGCAAGTTGTAGAGTGTTCCGGTCTTCTCCGTTCCTGCATCCAGTGCCTTCTGAAACGCATGTTTCGCTTCTTCATACTTCTGCTGTTCCCAGTAGACAAGTCCCATTCCCCGGTATGCCTCTGCCTGCTCCTTCCCGGACTCTGCTTCCTTTTGAAAAATTTCCAGCGCCTCGTCATATTTTTTCTGTTCAAACAGTTCCATGCCTTCCTCCGTCGGTCTGGTACATCCGACAGAAACTAAGAGCGTACATACCAACACACCCAGTAACCAGTTTTTACTTTTCAACACAATTCCTCCCTGATCCATTATTTTTCCACATTTCTGCAACGATATTGTGACTTCTGCAGATAGATTGTAAATTCTCCTAGCCCGGATATTTCAGCAGACACAGTGCATTGAACAAAGTGACCAGCATAATGATCACGTCTGCAGTGATCGCCGTCCACATGGAGATCAGTCCTGTCGCTGCCAGTGTCAGCAAAATCAGTTTCATACCGATCGACAGCACTGCATTCTGCCGGATTGCGCCGATCGTCTCCCGCGCGATCCTCAGGATCACAAGGATCATTGACGGGTCATCTTCCATCAGAACAATGTCTGCTGCTTCCACCGCGGCGGCTGCTCCGAGTGTTCCCATCGCGATTCCAATATCCGCCCGCTTTAAGACCGGAGCATCGTTGATCCCGTCTCCGACATACACAAGCTTTTCATCCTCCTGCTGGGATTCAATAAATTCTTCTACTTTCTCGACCTTTTCTGCCGGAAACAGATTCGTATAAATATGATCCATCTTCAACAGCTTGCCGACTGCTCTTCCGACAATCTCATTATCCCCGGTCAGCATAACCAGTTCTTTGTGATACTGTCTCTTTAAAATATCCATCGTCTCTCTTGTTTCTTTTTTCAGCGTATCACCGATCACAATATATCCGGCATAAACACCATCCAGCGCAACATACACGATTGTTCCTGCCGCCCGCACTTTCGGAACGACAATCCTCTGTTCCCTTAAAAGTTCCCGGTTGCCTGCATATGCCGCCTTCCCATCGATCCGCGCATAAATCCCCTGCCCCGGAATCTCCCGGACAACTTCGATCCGCTGTTTCTCTACTTCCTTTTGATACATTTTCTGCAGAGACATCGAAATCGGATGATTGGAAAAGTACTCGATATATGCTGTCAGTTCTAGAAGTTCTTCCTTTGTCATCCCTTCCGGATGGATCTCCTTCACTTCAAACACACCTTCTGTCAGTGTTCCGGTCTTGTCAAATACAAACGTATCCGCCTTTGTCAGAAGTTCCAGCTGGTGACTGCTCTTGATCATGACGCCTTGTCTCGCTGCGGCTCCGATTCCTCCGTAAAAAGTCAGTGGAATCGAGATAACAATCCCCCACGGACATGCCACGATCAGAAACGTCAGCGCCCGGTAGATCCATGTATACCAGTCTCCTTCCGCAAATGTATTTGGCGGAATAACTGCCAGAAGAACTGCCGCCAGCATGATGATCGGTGTATAGACTGATGCAAATTTTGTGATCGTACGCTCGCTGTCTGTCTTCGTATCGTTCGCCTTGCGCACCATCGCCATGATCTTTGCCGCTGTGGAATCCTCATATTTCTTCACAACTTCTGCTTCCAGTGCCCCGGTCAGATTGATACTGCCACTGTATATCATCGCTCCTGCTGCCACTGTCTGCGGAAGAGATTCCCCGGTAAGCGCTTTGGCGTCGACCATACTCTCTCCCGAAAGCACTCTGCTGTCCACCGGGATCCGCTCTCCCGGACGGATCAGAATCACATCACCGCATTCCAGTTCAGACGGTTCCACCTGCACTTCCTGCTCATGACTCTTGCGGTTGGCAAATTCCGGGGCGATATCCATCATATTCGCAATCGATTTCTTCGACCGGTACAGCATGATCTCCTCAAGAATCGATCCGATCTGAAACAATAATAAAACGAAAATCCCCTCTACATACTGAAAAATCAGAAATGAACATGCTGTCGCAGTGAGAATCAGCAGATATTCGTTGAAAATCCGCTTCTTACAAAAACTTCTCACCATCTTTTCCACCACACCTGCCGCGATCACCATATAAGTCACCGCAAATAAAATCACTTCCTGCTGCAGTGTAAGATCCATCTTCTTCAAGGACACCAGTTCCCACAAAAACGCTGCCGCCCCGATCCCTGTCAGTAATACATTTCTTCTGACTGCTCTTATTCCTCCCACGTATGCTCTCCTTTTACTCTCGAATATGCTCCATCCCCTGATTCATGATCGTCTTAATATGGCTGTCCGCCAGAGAATAAAACACTGTTTTCCCTTCTCTTCTGTTTGTCACAAGCTTCATCTGCTTCAGCACACGCAGCTGATGTGAAATCGCAGACTGTGTCATCTGAAGCACTTGCGCGAGGTCACAGACACACATCTCTGACTGAAATAATACATAAAGCATTTTTACCCTTGTCAGATCCCCAAAAACTTTAAAGAAATCCGCAAGATCCTGCAGTTCCATTTCCTCCGGCATATCTTTCTTTACCTTCTCTACGGTTTTTTCATGAACATGCTTCAATTCACACTGTTCCACTTCCGCTTCCTCTATTTTCTTCATAGTTTGTTCCATCTCCTTCAATATGTTTCATTATCGTTCACTTCGATTTTGTTTGTCAATACTTTTCTTGTATTTCACAGAAAAGGAAGCGCTGCTTCCATGGATTTCCATTTCTGCACCACTTCCTTCTGCAATGTTTTCTACGGTTCAAAAAATTTTGTTCTGCTGTAAACCGTTCTTAACATCTTGTTTCCTTTGGCATAGTTCTATTTCTTCTTATATAAAATGCGGATAGAATTCAGTACACAGAGCATTGCAACTCCCGTATCTGCAAACACTGCCAGCCACATATCTGCAAATCCTGCCAGTCCAAGTACCATGACAACCGCCTTGATCGCCAGCGCAAACAGAACATTCTGCTTTGCAATACGGTTTGTACTCCGCGCAATCTCCAGTGATGCCGGGATCGCCTCCATCGAAGAAGTCATAAACACCACGTCGGCAGCTTCGATCGCCGCATCGGCTCCGCTTCCCATCGCTGCTCCGACATCCGCTCCTGCAAGCACCGGCGCGTCGTTAATCCCATCCCCGACAAACATTACCGAGCCGTCCTTCTCCCGGATCTTTGTCAGCTCTCCCAGCTTTTCTTCCGGGAGAAGCCTTGCATGGACTTCATCAATTCCGGTCTGTTCTGCCACTGCCTCCGCGCTCTCCTTCGCATCTCCGGTCAGCATTGCCGTACGGATCTTCTGTCTTTTCAGCGCCTGCACAGCAGATACCGCATCTTCTTTGACGGTGTCAGAGATCACAAGAAATCCTGCAAAAACTCCGTCAACTGCAACAAGTACTTCTGTTCCATACACTTCCTTCGGACAACCTGTCAGATCTACCTGATACTGTTCCAGCAGCTTCTGATTTCCACAGAGGATCTGTTTCCCTTCAAACACTGCCTCGATTCCCTTTCCGGAAATTTCTGTGATTTTCTCCGGATCAGGGACAGATAGCTTTCTCTCCTCCGCCGCCATCAGAATACTCGTTCCAATCGGATGTGTAGAATTCTTCTCACAGACTGCGGCAAGTCGAAGTAACTCTCCCTCTTCCATTTCATTTGCCACACATTTCTGTACAACAAAATTTCCTTCGGTGATCGTTCCGGTCTTATCCATGACAACCGTTTTTACACCCTGCAGCGCTTCGATCGCAACACCGCCCTTGAATAAAATCCCTCTTCTGGAACCTGCTCCGATTCCGGAGAAAAACGCAAGCGGCACACTCAGTACAAGTGCACATGGACAGCTGATAACTAAAAACGTCAGCGCGGTATACACCCAGTAACTCCAGTTTCCGGTCACAAGCGACGGAAGGATCGCAGTTGCAAGCGCCAGCGCTACAACAAACGGAGTGTACACTCGCGCAAACCGCGTGATAAACTTATCGATTTTTGGTTTGCTCGCAGCTGCATGTTCCACAGAATCCAGAATCCTTGTCACCATAGAATCTTCAAGCGCCTTCTCTACCCGCATTTTCAGCAGACCGGATGTATTCACACAGCCGGATACAAGCGCGTCGCCCTTTTCGACTTTAACCGGAACCGGTTCTCCGGTCACCGGCGAAGTATCGATCCTGCTCTCACCATCTATGACCGTACCATCCAGAGGGATCCGGTCTCCCGGCCGCACGAGCAAAAGATCTCCGACTTGTGCCTGCTCTGCCGGGATCACTTCTGTCACTCCGTTCTGCTCTCTGTTTACTACCTCCGGTCTCAGATCGACTGCGTTCATGATCTGTCCGCGGCTCTTCTCCACAGCGATATGCTCAAACATCTCCCCGATCCGGTAAAATAGCATGACACCGACTGCTTCCGCATACTCCTGGATCGCAAATGCGCCAAGCGTTGCGATACTCATCAGAAAGTTTTCATCGAGCATTCTTCCCTTGCAGATATTTTTGCCCGCAGTCAGCAGGATCTCCCATCCAAGCGTCAGATAAGAAATTACAAATAAGATCGTGGAAAGCAGTTCATAGTTATCTTTCAGCAGCATTCCTGCCAGAAACAGTCCTGCGCCCGCCATGATCTCGATGCGCTCCCGTCTCTGTTGCCTTACCTTCTCCTTCTGCTCCTGCTCTCTCTTTTTCTTTTCGTCTTCCCTGTTGATCGAATTTCCCGATGGCTTCCGCTTTACGATCACTTCCGACTCAATCGCCGCACAGATCCTCTGAAATTCTTCCAGAAGATCCTTGTCCCCTTCCGTGACTACCTGAAGCTGGTTCGTCGCAAACGTAATGGTCGCCTCTTTTACCTCAGGCAGCGCCTGAATCCTTGCTTCCATCTTGGAAGCACAGTTCGCTCATCCAAGATGATCCAGAAGATACGTCTGCGTTTTGCCTTTTCTATGGGAGGAAATAGGCTTTTCTTTTTCCTCCTCATTTTCTTTTTTATCATGAGAATGTTCCTGATGATGACTTCCACAGCTGCACTTTGCACCATGCTCCTGATGTGAATGTGCATGCCCGTGAGTATGACGATGACTTTCACAGCCGCAGTCTTCTCCATGCTCGTGATGGGCATGCGCGTGTCCGTGATCATGATGATGTTCTCCGCAGCCGCAGTGCCCGTGAATCTTTTTTTCAACAGATTCTGTCTTTCCTTTCTCTCTGTCTTCTTTTGTTCTTTCCTCTATTTTCATGTGTAAGCACCTCCTAAACATATGAATAACTGTTCATATGTTCATATAAACACTTTTTAGGTGTTTTGTCAAGAGGCTGCACGCATTTTTATATATTTTTCAATATACGTTTCCGTTCCACAAGCTGCGCCGTTTCACAAAAAGCGTGTTTTTATTATATAGAGAATTCCTGTATAATAAAAAAGATCTCCTTATGATAATTGATTTTATCATAGAAGATCTTTTCTAACATCATAGACCAAAAGAATCCACACTCCCTGAAAAGGATTTCTTTTTAATATCGTATCTTTTTCTGACGGATCAGATTAAATTTGATGATCGATGTATTAAAATATTCATTTGCATACACGACCGGCTTGTCGTTTGTGCTGTAATTCAAAGTTTTCAGATATAAGTACGGCTTATCGCCGAGTTCCCTGGCGGAGACATATTTCTTCAGTCCGCGGATCGCCGATGGCATCACTGTGTCGATCTCTACTTTGTCCCACTCTACTTTTTCCCCGGACAGATCATAAATATACTTATAAATAGAATCTTCATACTTTGAAAAGCATTCAAACGCCTCCTCGCCGCCTATCAGATTCATCCCAAAATAATCCCTGCAAAATGCGCAGATTTTATCATCCGCGAGAAAAAGTTTCTCAGCGACAACAAGCTGTTCATCTTCCTTCATCTGCAGCAGACCGCAGATTTCTTCCTCCCGCTTCACTCTGCTGATATTCAGAAGACGAACCGATGGCTCATACCCACTGTTCTGGATCATCTGCGTCAGTTCCATACACGGGCTGAATGTGACCTTAATATTCAGCGAATCTACATTGACAAAGGTTCCCTTCCCCTGCCTGCGGAAGATAATCCCTTCCCCTGCAAGCGCATTCAGCGCCTGCCGGATCGTGATCCTGCTGACTCCGATCATCTCCGCCAGCAATTCTTCCCGCGGAAGCTTATTCTCCTTTTCCAGATCCATTCCCTCGATATATCTCAACACTTCTTTCTTTGCCTGCTCTGACAAAGACATGGTATTTAATTTATGTGCACTCAAAAAAGTTTCCTCCACTTCATTCTCTAAAGAAATGATAGTAGAGGAAACTTCGTTTGTCAAGCGAAAGCACGCTTTTTCACCGATCTTCTCTTCCGCTCAAAATACGTGCTTTTTTCTTAGAAAAGATACATCTGCCCTGTAATTATGACAATGCTTTCTTTCCGTTTAAAAGCAGATTCAAAAGAATCGCGCTGGCGCTTACCATAAAGAGCCCATTGCTCATGACCATAGAGAGTGTCTCCGGAAGCGCTGTAAAAATCTCAGGCGCAAATGTCGCCCCTGCTCCGATCGCGATACTTGTTCCGATGATCTTAAAGTTATTGTCCGCCCCAAAATCCAGCTTCGATAAGATCGAAATACCAGATGAAGTGATCACGCCGAACAGTGCAAGCGTTGCTCCCCCAAGCACGCACTTCGGAACCGCCGTGATCACAGCTGAGATCTTCGGGAAGATTCCGGCGATGATCACCATGATGCCTGCTGCCACGATCACGGAACGACTTTTTACCTTTGTCAGATCGATCAGGCTCACATTTTCATTAAACATCGTAGACGGCACAGAGTTAAATGCCCCCGTAAAGATCTGAGAAAATGCCTGCCCCCGGATTCCTCTTTCTTTGATCTTATTGTCTGTATGTACACCTGTGATCTCATCTACAACAGAAAAGACTCCTATGCACTGAATCATATTGATGATACAGAAAATCGTCATCATCAGGATCGGTCCCACCTCAAATTCCGGCATGCCAAAGTAAAACGGACGGACCGGCTGGAATACCTTCGCCTCGAGGATCGGAGTAAAATCAACCATATGAAGAAAACATCCCGCAACTGTCCCGGCGATGATCCCAAGCAGCAGGGACATACTCTTCCAGATTCCCTTTGCGTACTTCTCAATCAGGATAATAAGAAGAAGCACTGAGCCTCCGAGAATCAGATTCGGAACTGCCCCGAATCCTTCTGCCCCCTCCCCTCCGGCAAGATCCCGGATCGCCGTCGGCGCAAGGCTGATCCCGATCACTGTCACAAATGTACCGACAACAACCGGCGGAAACAGCTTCAAGATCTTATCCATAAAGAAAGATAAGATAAAAATAGCGATCCCGGATGCGATGATCGAACCAAACAATGCCTGCATTCCATATTTCTGACCGATAATGATCATCGGACTCAATGGCGCAAAGGAAGATCCGAGGATGATCGGATACTTCGACCCGATCCATTTTCCACAGCCAAGCACCTGGATCAATATGGCGATTCCACTTGTAAAAAAGTTTGCAGATACGAGGAATGCCGTCTCCTCTGCACTCATCCCAAGCGCACTGGCAAGGATCAGCGGAACCGCTATCGTTCCCGGACACATTGTCAGCACATGCTGGAACCCGATGATCAGTATTTTCTTCCAGCTTACCTTCTCATTAAAGACATCCTGCTTCATCTCAACTCTCCCGTCCGTCTCCTAATCCCAGAATCCTTCGTGTACTTTTGCTGCTTCTACTTCGACTTCCTCAACCGGTCCGATCACCTGAATGTCCTTCTGTCCTCTTGCAAACACATCCCGGCACGGAAGATCAAATGTCGGATTCTGCTCATGGCTTCCGGTCAGTTGCAGCAGACGTCTCTCTGTCATTCCATATACCACTCTTCCGATATTTGCCCAGTAGATCGCACCTGCACACATTGCGCAAGGTTCTGCAGTTGTATACAGTGTACAATCCCAGAGATATTCTTTGGAATACTCATGGGATGCTCTCGCTGCCAGTGTCGCCTCTGCATGGCCTGTACAAATCTTATCTGTAATCTCGATATTTCCCTGCTCCATAATGATTTCTCCGTCTTTGTTCACCAAAAGCGCTCCAAACGGGGTATTTCCTGCTGCTCTTGCCTCTTTTGAAATCTCAATCGCTCTTCTTAAATAGTATTCGTGACTTTGATACATCTTTTATCCTCCTTAATATTATACCTATTATGTCATAGGTATTACCTTTTATGTTTTGAATTGTATCACAGAGCTCAAAAAAAGTAAAGAAAAACGTGTCATAAATTTCAGATTCTGCCGAACCCTTCCATTATGACACGTCTCTCTGTCCTGTCTTTCTTTTTTATTTCCTGTTTTTGCTTCTTTATTTTCCCGAAACAGTCAGATTGCCCACATACACCGATGGCGCTCTGACAAATGCAGCCGACGGCGGTGTCTCTGCCGGATCATTTCCAACCTCAGTGATCTGTCTTAACATCTCATAAAAATTACCTGCGATCGTCACCTGCGAAAATGCCTCCGCCTTCTTTCCCTCCCGGATCACTACTCCCTTGGAGATCAGTGAGAAGTTTCCGGTTCTCGCATCCACTCCTGCAAACGTTCCATCGATTCCGGTCACAAGAATACCTTCACCTGCTGCGCGCATCATTTCCTCTAACGTCTTTCCCCGTCCGTCACTGCTCCGCATCTCTACATTCGTCACTCCGGTTCCGATCTCCGAGCGGAAATCCGCTTTAAACCCATTCCCAGTACTCTGCTTTTCATCTGCTTCCTTCGCGGATGCATTATGATACAATGCTGTTTCAAAAATTCCTTCGCGGATCAGATATTTTTTCTGCACTGCATTTCCTTCATCATCGATAGTCCTTGTCTCTCTTCCTCCCTCCAGTTCTGGATCCTCCACAACAGTGATCTTCTCTGATGCGATTCTGGTCTTCTCCCGGCCCTCCAGCCTGCTCATTCCTTCCTGCATCGCATTTCCATAGAAGATCGGCAGATATGCTTCAAAAAGCTCTGCCATTACCGTATTCTTCAGAAGTACCTTGTACACTCCGGAAGGAAGCACAACGCTGTGAAGGCGCGCTTTTGCCTCCCCTGCCACTTCTTCTGCAAGCATCTCCGGCGAAAATGCCTCTCCCGGCACTCCATAGGCCCCGGCATAGGCAGCTGCAGTATCCCCGTCTGCTCTTGCGATCGCACTGACTCCCAGATAACGGTATTCTCCGCTGTCCTCAAGCCACTGACGCTCCGGATGATAAATTGCCGTCTCTGTTCTCTGATGATAGCAGGCACATTCATTGACCACATCTGCACCATGATCCAGCGCTGCACGCTCTGCGCGCCTGAGCAGTTCCTCCTCACGACACAGTTCTTTCGCACAGCAAAACTCCTCTACATAAGAAAACTCCTCTGTGCTTCGCAAATCCTCCAGAGTACACAACTTCTCCGTATCACACAGTTTCTCTGAAAAATCACATTCATCCTGCGTCCACGCTTCCGGATGCTCTTGTGACATCCCGCCAGATGTTTCTGACTGCCCTGCTTCTCTGAGTCTGCCGGCGATCTCCTGCGGACATTCCAGACTGTTGGCATAAGTGTAATACCGCTGATCCTCTTTCCATGCTTCCACAAACACCCGAAGTTCCCGGGACACGCTCTTGCGGTCTGTCTCCTGTGAAAATACATTGACCTCATAGCCATACTGTTCCTGCAGATAGAACTGGATCCTGGAAAAACCTTCCCGCTCCAGAAGTCCTTTCAATTCTTCTGCCCTCTGTTTATTCTCCCGGCTGATCATGACGCATCACCTCCCACTGTCATCTCTGACACTCTGACCGTAGGCTGTCCGGCGCTGATGTAAAGCGCGCCGCTCGCGGCATAGCAGAATCCCTGACCGATCTCATAGTCATTTCCGACCATATCTACCTTCTTCAAAATATCTCCGCCCGTTCCGATCAGTGTCGCGCTGTGCACCGGAACCGTAATCTCCCCGTGTTCGATCAAAAATGTCTCACTCGTATTAAAATTAAATTCCCCGGTTGATGGAAGCACAGATCCGGCATTGATGCTCTTTACATAAATCCCATGTTCGATTTCTCCGATGATCTTTTCTACCGGATCTTTTCCTGGCGCAATATAGGTATTTGTCATCCTGGAAGTCGGCGCAAAACGGTAATTCTCTCTTCTTGCCGAACCTGTCGGCTCCATCTGCATCCGCTTTCCATTCAGACGGTCTGTCATATAGCCTTTGAGGACACCGCGTTCGATCAGCACGTTTTTCCTCACCGGCTCTCCCTCATCATCCACACCAAGCGATCCCCAGTGTCCTTCCATCGATCCATCGTCGATCAGCGTTACTTTCCCGGATGCGACCCGCTCTCCAAGCCTGCCGCAAAATTCAGAAGCATTCTTTGCCACGCTGGATGCCTCCAGTGAATGTCCGCATGCCTCATGGAAAAACAGCCCTCCAAATCCATTTCCGATCACAACCGGCATTCTTCCGGTCGGACATGGCTTCGCGTGGAGCAGCGCCTTCGCAGACATGGCAGCCTTTCTTGCATATGCCTCCACATCGATCTGATCGTAAAATTCAAATCCCTTCATCGCCCCCGGTCCCACATAGCTGGTCTGGCATTCTCCGTCTGCCTCCGCATAAGCCGTCAGGTGCAGCCTTGTCTTCACCCGGTGGTCCTGGACAAATCTTCCTTCTGTATTCGCGATCGTCACATGCTGATCCATATCAATATATTTTGCCCGCATCTGGGTCACAGCGCTGTCTGTCATTTTTCCTGCACAGATCCCCCGCTGCATCAGTTCCAGCTTCTGCTTTGCATCAGCTTTTTTCCAAACATGATCCTGCACTTTTTCTGCATTTCCAGGCAGGGAGAGCAGTTCTCTCTGCCTGCTTCCCCCCGCTGCCTTCCACGAAGACAGCAGCTGAAAAATGCCTCTCTCACTACAGTCTGATGTATGCAGATAAGTAGACTGCAGACCAGAAAAAATACGGATACCGACTCCCCGCTCTCTTCCGGAAGAGCAGTTCAAAAGCTTCTCCCCAAGAAGAAGAATATCACTTTTCTCTGTATCTTCATAAAAAACTTCTGCGAAATCACCGCCGTGTGACACTGCATAATCCAGTATTTTCTCGATAAGCGACTGATTCATCTTTTATTTCTCCTTGTTTCCACAACTCTTCTCGCACAAATGGCATGCAACAAAATGTTCCGGTTCCACTTCCACCAGTTTCGGATTTTCCTTTGCGCAGATTTCCATCGCATATCTGCATCTCGCCCGGAATTTACATCCCGGCGGCGGATCGATCGGGCTTGGCACTTCTCCTTCCAGCTTGATCCGCTCTTTTTTCGCTCCAGTTTCTGTGTCGATATCCGGGATCGCAGAGATCAGCGCCTGCGTATACGGATGCAGCGGATGATCGTATAATTCATGATTGCCTGCCAGTTCGACCATCGATCCCAAATACATCACTCCTACCTTGTCAGAGATATGTCTTACCATCGAAAGGTCATGGGAGATAAACAGATACGTCAGTCCAAATTCCTTATGCAGCTGGATCAGAAGATTGACTACCTGCGCCTGGATCGAAACATCCAGTGCAGAGATCGGCTCGTCACAGACAATGAATTTTGGTTCCACCGCAAGCGCCCTTGCAATTCCGATACGCTGTCTCTGTCCTCCGGAAAGTTCATGTGCGAAGCGGTTCGCATATTCTGCACTTAATCCTACTTTATTCAGCAGATCTGCAACTCTTTTTGCTTTCTCTTCCTCAGAAAATTTAAAATGCACGTTCATCCCTTCCGAGATGATCTCCCCGATCGTCATTCGCGGATCGAGAGACGCATAGGGATCCTGAAAAATGATCTGCACATTTTTCTTAAACTTCAGAAGTTCTTTCCCTTTCAGTCTGGATACATCCTGCCCCTCAAAAAACACACTGCCCGAAGTCGGCTCATACAGTTTCATCATCGTTCTCCCGCAGGTTGTCTTTCCACATCCGGATTCTCCTACCAGCCCCAGCGTTTCTCCCCGCTTCAGAGACAGATTCACATGATCCACTGCCTTTAATGTCTGCTTTCGTCCAACCTTGAAATATTTGCACAAATCCTTTACTTCCAGAATTGTATCCGCCTCTTGTAATGCTTTAACTGTCTGATCCATCTTCTTTCCTCCTGTCGTAGAATGATTTTACTTTTGGAGCATTCTTATGCTGCAGCCAGCAGGACACCTTATGCGTGTCACTGATACTGTACTCCTGCGGATTTCTCTCCTTGCAGATCGGCATACAATACTCACACCTGGAAGCAAACGGACAATGATTCAGCGGAAGGATCAGATCCGGCGGCGTTCCTTTTAATGCATACAGCTCTTTCTTTGTCTCTTTCTCCATCTTCGGAACAGAGTTCAACAGC
This sequence comes from Faecalimonas sp., assembly GCA_026169575.1. The sequence continues at coordinate 4,783 of JAPFCT010000176.1, read as the reverse complement.
GCCCATGTATATGGATGACGACTCTCTTCAAAAATCTCCTTTGCGGTTCCCCGCTCCACCACTTGTCCGGCATACATGACCTGAATGCGGTCCGCAAAGTTTGCAACCACTCCCAGGTCGTGCGTTACTAAAATAATCGCCGTGTTCATCTTCTCTTTCAGTTCACTCATCAGATCCATGATCTGTGCCTGGATCGTCACATCCAGCGCTGTCGTCGGTTCATCTGCGATCAGGATCTTCGGATTGCACGCGAGCGCCATCGCGATCATCACTCTCTGGCGCATTCCTCCAGACATCTCATGCGGATAGTTGTCGATCCGTTTCTCCGGACTTGGGATATTTACCATCCGCAGCATCTCGATTGCTTCTTCTCTTGCCTGCTTTTTATCCAGATGTTTGTGGATCTTCAGACTCTCCATGATCTGTTTTCCAACCGTCATGGTCGGATTTAAAGAAGTCATCGGATCCTGGAAGATCATGCTGACTTCATCTCCACGAAAAGAACACAGTTCTTTCTGATTCATTGCAAGCACGTCTTTCCCGTTACAGATGATCTTCGATCCTTCTTTGATCTCTGCAAACGGCGGCTTTAACAGCCTTAAGATCGATTTTGCAGTCACGGTCTTTCCACATCCGGATTCTCCTACAAACGCCAGCGTTTCTCCTTTGTTCAGTTCAAAACCGACCCCTCTGACCGCCTTTACTTCTCCTGCATATGTATGAAAAGAAACATGCAGATTGTCCACTTCTAATATTTTCTCTTTCTCTGACATTTCCATATCCTCCCGCTATTTTCTCTGTTTTGGATCCAGTGCATCTCTCAGTCCGTCCCCAAGCAGTGTAAATGAAAGCATCGTAAGCGCAATCATCAGCGCCGGGAAAAGCATCTGGTATGGATAAAACATAAAGTTCTGCTGTGCTGCGGATGCAAGCGCTCCCCAGCTTGTGTTCGGAGCCTGGATTCCAAGTCCGATATAGCTCAAAAATGCTTCCGAGAAAATATATCCCGGGATATCAAATGTGATCGCAACAATGATGAGACTGATCGTATTCGGGATCATATGTTTCAAAATTGTTTTGATCGGGGAAACCCCAAGTGCATTTGCCGCAAGGACAAATTCCTGAGATTTCAGCTGAAGCATCTGTCCGCGGACAAGCCTTGCAATCCCGCACCAGCCGGTCAAGGTCAGAGCCAGCATCAAGGTTCCGAGACTCTTGCTGTCTGTCACAACCGAAATTAAAATAACGATGATCAGATACGGAATACTCAGGAGTACTTCTACGATTCGCATCATGATATCGTCTACGATCCCTCCAAAGTATGCTGCGATCCCGCCGTAAATACAGCCGACTACACTCGAGATCACTGCTCCGGTAATACCGATCAGAAGAGACACGCGGCCCGCCTGCCAGACTTTGGCAAAAATATCTCTTCCAAGAGAATCCGTACCAAACCAGTGTTTTCCACTTGGCGCCTGATTGATCGCATTTGTATCAATCTCCTCAAACGCATATCCGCTGATCTTCGGTCCAAAGATCACCATAAATGTCATCAAAAGTAAAATAATCAGCGCCACCAGCGCAATTTTATTCTTCTTTAATCTGCGCCACGCATCTTTCCAGTAGCTTACCCGCGGTCTTGCAAGCACTTCCGGCTCATCATCCAGACCGATGATCTGAAATTTCTCTATCGAGATCTCCTCATTAGGATCAAATGTATTCCTCACTTCTTTTTCCATTTTGTTCTCCTCCCCGACTATTTGATCCTGATCCTCGGATCTAAAATACTGTAGGCAATATCAATGATCAACTGCGCGATGACAAATAGTCCTGCGGCAAAGATAGTCGTTCCGATGATCATTGTATAATCTCTGTCATTGATGGAACTGATATAGTAAAATCCAAGTCCCGGTATTCCGAAAATCTTCTCCACTACAAACGCTCCGGTGAAAATTCCGGAGATCTGTCCTCCGAGGATCGTCAGACACGGCAGAAATGCGTTGCGGAGTACATGATCCTTGATCACATGGAAACGGTCTACCCCTTTTGCCTCTGCAGTGAGGATATAATCTTGTCCCAGCACATCAAGCATATTGGATTTGACGTATCTTGCGTACGTTGCGATCGTTCCAAGACACATTACCGCTACCGGCAGGATAATATTTTCCGGTTTTCCCCATCCGGTTGTCGGAAGCACCTGGAACTTTACCGTAAATACATACTGCAGCACTGCCGCCAGCACAAAGACCGGGACTGTGATTCCTATGATCGCGACAAACATGACGAGATAATCCGGCCACTTATTCCGGTTCAGCGCCGCAATGATTCCAAGCAGCACACCGATCACAAGACCGATCAGAAGCGCCAGCCCTCCCGGTACTGCTGAGACTTTTGAATTTGTGATAATCGTATCTGTGACACTTCTTCCTGGATATCGGAGAGATTCTCCAAGTTCTCCCTTCGTGAGAAGGTTCTTTAAGAAAATCCCATACTGCTCTGTCTTTGGTTTATCTAATCCATACTTTGCATAATAATTCTCTCTCGTCTGTTCCGGCAGGTTCTTTGCCATATATGCCAGAGGATCTCCCGGTATACTGTGCATCAAGAAAAATGTTGCCGTAGTAATAATGAATAGTGTAAGTATCATATAGCTGATCCGCTTCAATATATACTTAGCCATAGTGCCTCTCCTTTGTCTTTTTTATAATTGTATCCCTTTGATAAAAGGAGGTTGCAGCCTTTTCATGCCGCAATCTCCTTTTATTTTTGATCTGTTCCTTTTCTTTCTGTTTCTATCTTCCGCTGATGTAAAGCTTCTTAGAGCCCATTGTTGTGAATGGAAGTTCAGAAATATTTTTTACATATTCATATGTAAATGCGTGTTTGCTTTCATTTACAACCGGACATAATGCACATCCTTCTTCAAAGAGAAGTTTCTCTGCCTGCTTATACAGTTCCACACGCTTCGCCTCATCCATTTCTACTGAAGCCTGATCGATCAGTGCATCATACTCTGCATTCTCCCAGAAAGTCGGAATAGATCCTGCATTCGATTTCATCAAAGAAAGCATGGAAATCGGATCGTTATAATCAATTCCCCATACCATATAGCCCATCTGATAGTCACCGGAATTTGTCTTTGACTGGAACGTTCCCCACTCATTTGTATCTAATTCAATATTGACACCAAGTTCCTTTTTAAATACCTGCTGATAATATTCTCCATAATTTCTGATCCACTGGTTGGTATCTCCCAATGTAAATTTAATGTCCAGTTTGGATGGGTCTGATCCAAGTCCCAGCTCTTCCATTCCTTTTAATAACAGTTCCTTCGGATCTTCTGATTCGTACATCGCCTTCAATGGCTCTTCTACCTGTTCTCTGTAGATTCCCTGCTCTCCTGTGGAAACTCCGTTCGGAACCCAGGAATACAGCGGATCCATCGTATCAAAATAGATTGATTTTGCCACTTCTTCACGGTTGATCGCGAGTGTAAATGCTTTTCTGATATTTTCATTTCCAAATAACTTATCTTTCGTATTAAAGAAATGGAAACGCACACTTGGGATCACTGATTTTGTGTAAATGACATCTTCTTTTGATTTGAATCTGTCAATCCACTCCGGTGTTCCGCTGCTGCATGTATCCAGTGATTTATTTTCAAATGAATTATAGATCGCATTTTCATCATTTAAAATCTTATAGTTTACATTTTGCAGATGTACATTTTCTGCATCCCAGTACTTCTCATTTTTTGCAAGCACGATTTCTGAGTTATGTGTCCATGTCTGAACAACGAACGGGCCGTTTCCTACAATATTGTCTTTTTCCGCACCATATGTCTCACCATATTTCTCTACAATATCTTTTCTAAGTGGAAACATCGCTCTTGTATCAGTCAGTGATAAGAAATACGGAGTCGGTGATTCCAGTGTAATTTCCAGTGTCTTCTCATCTACTGCTTTCACACCAAGCTCTGATACTGGTTTTTCCCCATTATTCACTGCCACACCATTTTTAATACATGTGATCAGATAAGCATTTGGAGATCCTGCTTCCGGATCCAGTGTTCTTGTGATTCCATATGCATAATCTTCCGCTGTCACCGCTTCTCCGTCAGACCATTGATTGTCGCGAAGTTTAAACGTCCACACCGTTCCGTCCTCGTTAGACTCCCATGACTCAGCTCCTGCTCCGACTCTGACATTCTCTCCATCTTTTTCATCCAGACGTGTCAGCGGTTCCATAATATTCAGAAGAATACTGTTTCCGTACATATCATTTCCTTTGACACTGTCCAAAGTAGATGGATCTGATCCCATTGATGTGTTAAAATACTGCTCCGCATCCAGCACATCTCCATTGACTGTCTTTTGTTCCCCTTCTGCTTTTTTGTCTTCCGAACCTCCTCCGCAGGCTGCCATCGAGAAAGTCATCACACCTGCCAGCGCCAGTGCCAGCAATCGTTTCATTTTCATAACCTTTCCTCCTTCTATGTGATCTATATGGTTATTTGTTTTGTCTATATTTTATCATCCACTATATTTTTAGTCAATACAATCAAAAAAAGTCGTGTAAAATATACTTTTTGCATATTTTACACGACCATTTTTATATTATTCACTATATTTTTTATTCATTTTCACTAAACAGCTCTGTGAACTTTTCTTCTGTCCCGCCATAGTCACTCCGACAGCTCATCCGCATGTCAACAGCTGAAGTCAGAATATTTACAAGCATCATCGGAACTGACGGTGTATTTAAAAATAATCTCGTTGTGCTT
>JAPFCT010000110.1 GCA_026169575.1 Faecalimonas sp. | reverse complement strand
TTTGTGCAGTGTCAGCTTGATTCTGTGATCTGTCACACGTCCCTGCGGGAAATTGTAAGTACGGATTTTCTCTGAACGATCCCCGGTTCCGATCTGGCTTCTTCTTGCCTCTGCCTCTGCGGACTGCTGTTTTTCTAATTCTAATTCATACAGTTTTGAGCGGAGTAAGCGGAATGCTTTTTCCTTATTCTGAAGCTGTGACTTTTCTGTCTGGCTGTAGATCACGATCCCCGTCGGGTAGTGTGTAAGACGGACTGCGGAGTCTGTTGTGTTGACACACTGTCCACCATTTCCGGAAGCTCTCATCACGTCGATACGGATATCTTTATCCTCGATCACAACATCCACTTCCTCAGCTTCCGGCATTACCGCAACTGTGATCGTCGATGTATGGATACGTCCGCCGGACTCTGTCTCCGGCACACGCTGTACACGGTGTACTCCACTTTCATACTTCATACGGGAGTAGACACCCTGGCCGCTTACCATGAATACAACTTCCTTAAATCCACCGATTCCATTCTCATTGACAGAGATCAGTTCTGTCTTCCAACGTTTGCTCTCTGCGTAATGTACATACATACGATATACTTCTGCCGCAAACAGCGCCGATTCATCTCCGCCTGCGCCGGCACGGATCTCCACCATAATGTTTTTGTCATCATTCGGGTCTTTTGGAAGAAGAAGGATCTTTAATTCATGCTCCAACTCCTCCACACGTTTTTTGGAAGCGCTGAGTTCTTCTTTTGCAAGTTCCCGCATCTCTTCATCAGATTCTATCTCCAGCATCTCCTCGCTGTCCACGATAGATTGTTTTGCTTTTTTATATTCTGTATATGCCTCCACGATCGGAGTTAAATCAGCCTGCTCCTTCATCAGCTTCCGGAAGCGCGCCTGATCATTTGCAACATCCGGTTCCTGAAGTTCGCCCATGATTTCCTCATAGCGGATCAACAGATCTTCTAATTTATCAAACATATCTATTCCTCCATTTCTCTCATCTATTGTACATGCCGGATACCACACGGTCAAGCCCTGCCAGATCCTTTTTTACCGACACTTCGGCAAACCCGGCATCTTCCATGATCCTTGCGACATCCTCCCCCTGATCATGTCCGATCTCAAAGAGGAGCCAGCCACCGCATGACAGATGCTTCCGGCTCTGTTCTGTAATCTTTCTGTAAAAATATAGCCCGTCCTCTTTCCCGTCCAGCGCGATCATCGGATCATGAAGTCTTACTTCCTCCTCCAGTTCCTCGATCACTTCTGTCCGGATATACGGCGGATTGGATACGATCAGATCATAGTTTCCTTCAATCCGATCAAACAGATCACTTTTGAGAAAAGTGACATTCTCGCTCAACTTCTTTGCATTTTTTTCTGCAATCTGAAGTGCCTCATCCGAAATATCTGCTCCGACTGCACGGATCCCTTTCCGGTAATGTGCCAGACTGATCAGGATACAGCCGGAACCCGTGCACATATCCAATACCTGCTCGTCTCCATTTAAATGTAACAGCGCTTCTTCCACAAGCACCTCTGTGTCCTGCCGGGGAATCAGCACATGTTCGTTGACCAAAAATGTCAGCCCCATAAATTCCTGCTCCCCGGTAATATGCTGAAGAGGAATCCTCCTGGCCCGCCTTCCAATACAGTCAAAATATCTGTCTGCCGTATCTTTCTCCACTGTCTCCTGCTGTCTCAGATAATACATCGTCCTATGGATCCCCGTCACATATTCCATCAGATACCAGGCATCCAGCTCTGCCTCCGCGATCTTTGCCTGTTTCAGACGCAAGATCCCTTCTTGATATAACTCCTGTAGCGTCATACTGATCCCCTTTTTTCCAATCCTATTATGATTCTGATCTCTGTTTTCTAATATTTCAGCGTTCTGTCCTGCTCTCTCTTACGGCTCTTTGGGAAAATTTTCCTTCTGGTATTTCCTCCAGTCAAACACTGCTTCTACCGAACAGATCGCCACCTCGATCATATCATCTTCCGGTTCTTTTGTCGTCAGATTCTGAAGCGCAAGTCCCGGCTTGCTTAACAGTTCCACAAACGGATGATCTGTGTTTCCTGCAAGACGGATGATCTCATAAGAAATCCCTGCGATCACCGGAAGCAGTGCGATCCGAAGCAGTATTCTTAATACCGGCGACTCCGTTGTGATAAAGAAGCAGACAATAATGCTGACAAACAACACAAAGAACAGAAAGCTTGTCCCGCACCGCTTATGCTGTTTGGAACTTTTTCTGACATTCTCAACAGTCAGATCCATACCATGTTCGATACAGTTGATACACTTATGCTCCGCCCCGTGATACATAAAGACACGCTGGATGTCTTTCATCCTCGAGATCAGCAGGATATATGCGATAAACAGAAAAATCCTCACAATCCCTTCTATCACTGTTCTGGCAAATCTGCCCGGCACAAGCGGTTTCAGCAAATTGGACAACATATACGGAAGGATCATAAAAACTGCCACTGCGATCACAACAGAACATGCCATCGTGATCCCCATGATCAGATTCTCCTGCTTTTCCTTTTTTGCAGCCTCCTTCTCACTCAGTATCTCTTCCTCTTCTTCCTCAAAAAAACTTGCAGAATAAGAAAGTGTTTTCATTCCAAGTACAAGGGAATCTATAAAACTGAAGATCCCTCTCACAAACGGAAGTCTTGTCAGCGCTTTCCATCTGATGATCCCGTGATACTCTTCCTTTTGAAGTGCGATCTCCCCATCCGGCTTTCTGACTGCCACTGCATACTGGTCTCCGTTCTTCATCATCACGCCTTCCAGCACTGCCTGACCGCCAATATTTGATGACTTCATGGATCTGCCCTCCTTCTATTTCCCAGACAGAGTAAAATCGGTCCTTTTCCTCTGCCCTTCTGTCATATCTATACACTTCTCCACAATGCTAAAAAAGGTTGAGATTTACACCTCAACCTATTCTCGTCATTCTGATTATTCCTGAATTCCGTATTTCTTGTTAAATTTATCAACACGTCCACGAGCCTGAGCAGCTTTCTGCTGTCCTGTGTAGAATGGATGACATTTAGAACAGATTTCTACGTGGATATCTTCTTTTGTAGATCCTGTTACGAATGTGTTTCCACAGTTACATGTTACTGTTGCCTGATGATAAACTGGATGTATTCCTTCTTTCATGATTTTCACCTCTTCATTTTTATTTCGTGAGGTTATATCGCCCTCACAGCGAATATCTTTGCAATCAGTCCTGCTGTCTTTTGACAGAGGAACGTTTGCTTATTATTTGTTAAACAGCTTTTTTATTGTAGCATACTTATTTTCACATTGCAAGTTATTTGTAAAAATCATTAAATAATTTTTGTCTTTTTCACCATCTGGATGAATTCTTCGTTATTTTTCGTGCGGGAGAACATATTCAGAATATTATCAACCGCCTCTTCACTCTTCATTCCGTTTAATGCACGGCGCAGAGAATATACCGCTTCCTGCTCCTCAGCGCTCAGCAGAAGATCCTCTCTTCTCGTTCCTGATTTTGGAATGTCGATCGCCGGGAATACTCTCTTCTCCTGCAGTTTTCTGTCCAGAACAAGTTCCATATTTCCGGTTCCTTTAAATTCTTCGTAAATGACATCATCCATTTTGCTTCCGGTATCTACAAGTGCACTTGCAAGGATCGTCAGACTTCCGCCTTCTCTCATATTTCTCGCCGCACCAAAAATCCTCTTTGGCATGTAAAGCGCTGCCGGATCCAGACCACCGGACAATGTTCTTCCGCTTGGCGGAACTGTCAGGTTATACGCCCTCGCAAGACGTGTGATACTGTCGAGCAGAATCATAACATCTTTTTTGTGTTCTACCAGACGTTTGGCGCGCTCGATCACCATCTCAGACACTCTCTTGTGATGTTCTGGAAGTTCATCAAAAGTAGAGTAGATCACTTCTACATTCTTTCCGGTGATCGCCTCCCGGATATCGGTTACCTCCTCCGGGCGCTCATCGATCAAAAGGATCAGGATATGCATCTCCGGATTATTTTTGAGTACCGACAACGCAACCTCTTTGATCAGAGTCGTCTTACCGGCTTTCGGAGGAGATACGATCATTCCTCTCTGCCCTTTTCCGATCGGAGATAACAGATCCACGATCCGCATTGCTGTCGAACTTCCTGGATTTTCCAGGCGGAGCCTTTCATTTGGAAAGATCGGTGTCATATCCTCAAAGCTTGTCCGTCTTGCTGCCTCTGCAGGGCGCATCCCATTTACCGTTGTCAGATATAAAAGTGCACTGAATTTCTCTGACTGTGTCTTGATCCTGGTATTTCCGGTCAGGATATCCCCGGTCTTCAGATTAAACCGGCGGATCTGTGACGGCGACACATAAACGTCATTCTCTCCCGGAAGATAATTGTCGCTCCGGATAAATCCATACCCGTCTGGAAGCACTTCCAGAATCCCATGCGCGGTGATTCCGCTGTCCAGTTCTTCGATATCGACAACTCCTGTCTTTTCATTCTTTACTTCTTCTTTTGCTTCTTCTGCTTTATCCTGCTCGTCTTTTTTTAACATCAGTTCGATGATATCTGCTTTTTTCATTGTCGATACACCTTTTAATCCTCGCGCTTTTGCGATTTCTTTTAAAGACGTCAACGGCAATGATTCATATTTTTCTCTCATTCGCCTACTTCCTTTCCTTATTCACTTGTCTATCTTCATTCTTAATTGTAATTACTAAATATCTGCGGGAATATTCGTCTGACATGACTTCTCTTGAGATATACGCATTATACACTATTTCCCGGGAAAAAGAAAGTATTTTTTCAGGAATCCTTGTTGATTTGATTTCGCCGGAATGTTATCATAACTTTAGAAGTTTCAAAAATATGAAAAGGAAAAGGTGTGAATAATATGACAACAAACGAAAAGGCATTACAAATGCATGAACAATGGAACGGGAAATTAGAGATCTCCGCGAAATCAAAAGTAAATTCCAGAGAAGATCTCGCGATCGCATATACTCCTGGTGTCGCAGAACCTTGTAAAGTCATCGCCCAGGACCGTGAGGCTGCCTATAAGTACACGATGAAAGCGAACACGATTGCTGTCATCTCTGACGGAAGCGCGGTTCTTGGTCTCGGAAATATCGGCGCTTACGCGGCAATGCCTGTCATGGAAGGAAAGGCCGTTCTCTTCAAAGAATTTGGCGGAGTCAATGCAGTTCCGATCTGCCTGGATACGCAGGATACAGAGGAGATCATCCGCACGATCGTCAACATTGCTCCGGCATTTGGAGGCATCAATCTGGAAGATATTTCTGCTCCAAGATGTTTTGAAATCGAAGAACGCTTAAAAGAACTGCTTGATATCCCGGTCTTCCACGATGACCAGCATGGAACCGCCATTGTTGTCCTCGCCGGAATCATCAACGCACTCAAAGTAACCGGTAAGAAGAAAGAAGACTGCAGGATCGTTGTAAATGGCGCAGGCTCTGCCGGAATCGCCATCACAAAGCTTCTTCTCACTTATGGTTTCTGCCATGTTACTATGTGTGACATCAATGGGATCATCTCCAAAGATTCTCCGAATCTGAACTGGATGCAGCAAAAGATGACAGAGGTGACCAATCTGGAAGGGAAGAAAGGGACTCTTGCAGATGCTTTAAAGGGCGCTGACATTTTTGTCGGTGTATCTGCGCCAAATATTGTCACAAAAGAGATGGTCGCTTCCATGAATCAGGATTCCATCCTATTTGCAATGGCAAATCCGGTTCCTGAGATCATGCCGGATCTCGCAAAAGAGGCCGGAGCGCGTGTTATCGGTACCGGACGTTCAGACTTCCCAAATCAGGTCAATAACGTTGTCGCATTCCCTGGTATTTTTAAAGGTGCCCTCGAAGGTCGTGCCACACAGATCACAGAAGATATGAAACTTGCCGCAGCTGAAGCGATCGCAGGTCTCGTTTCCGATGAGGAATTAAGCGATACCAATATTCTTCCAGAAGCATTTGACCCACGCGTTGCCGATGTTGTAAGCAAAGCAATCAAGGATCTGATCTAATGGAACGCTGGGGCGAAAAGAGATACCATTCTCTTGATTATCATTTAAAGCAGACTTATGGGGAAAAGCTATATAAGCTTGCCTTAAACGGCGGGATGACCTGCCCCAACCGAGACGGCACACTTGGAGACCGGGGCTGCATTTTCTGCAGCGCCGGCGGCTCCGGCGATTTTGCCGGGAACCCCCGTGACTCCATCCGTCAGCAGATCGAAGCCGGCAAAGCATTAATAAGGAAGAAAACCGATGCCGCTTCGTATATTGCATACTTTCAGGCGTACACAAACACTTACGCCGAAGTCAGTTATCTGGAGAAGATCTTTTCAGAGGCAATTTCCTGCCCGGAGGTAAAGATCCTTTCCATCGCCACCAGACCAGACTGTCTGGATGACGAAATTCTCACACTTTTAGCGCGTCTGAATCAGATTAAGCCCATATGGGTGGAACTTGGACTTCAGACGATCCATGAAAAGAGCGCCCGTTTTATCCGGCGCGGATACCCACTTTCCGTTTTTGAAACTGCCGTAAAAAAGCTCCGGCAGATCGGCGTGGAAGTGATCGTCCACACGATTCTATATCTTCCAGGCGAGACAGAAGCCATGATGCAGGAGACGATCTCCTACCTGAATACACTTGATATCCAGGGGATCAAGCTCCAGCTTCTTCACATCCTCCGTGGAACGGATCTTGCCGTTTATTATGAATCTTCCCCGTTCTTTGTGCCGACGATGGAGGAATATATTGCATTTCTCGGAACCTGCATTTCGCAGCTGCGTCCGGATGTCGTCATTCACCGCCTGACTGGTGACGGTCCAAAAGAACTACTGATCGCACCGCTTTGGACGGGACACAAACGTCTTGTCTTAAATAATATCAATCGGTATTTTAAAGAGCAGAATCTCTGGCAGGGGAAGAACTACAAACTATGATTTTAGAAAGGACTTGCGTACAATGTCAGACTCATTTACTTTGTACAAATTAATTGTTTTATATATGCTTCAGAAAGTGGATTTTCCTCTGACGAACTCTCAGATTTCTGAGTTTGTCCTCGATAAGGAATACACCAATTACTTTACACTCCAGCAGGCGCTCTCCGAGATGGAAAATGCAAATCTGATCCGTCTCGAAAAAGAGCACAGCCGCACCTTCTACCATCTGACCGAGGAAGGCGCTGAGACGATCCAGTTTTTCCAGAACAAGATTTCTCCGACGATCCAGGATGAGATTGACACCTTTCTTCAGGAAAAACACTATGAACTGAAAAATGCTGTCGCAGTGCGCGCAGACTATTACCGGAATGACAATCATGAATTTTCCGTCCGCTGTCAGGTCACAGAAAATCACGGTTCTCTGATCGACCTGACGATCACCGTACCAACCGAGCAGGAAGCAAAGACAGTCGTCCACCACTGGAAGCAGAAAAATCAGGAAATCTATGCGTTCGTGATGCAAAACTTATTATAATCTTTTCCTCACACGCCTTCTTTCCGAATGATGCTGTCTTCCCACACAGTTTATAGGAACACACAATTTACAGAAAAACTTTAAAAGGAGATTTCTCAATGAACTATCAGAACATAAATGCAGAAACAATCAACAGCTGGTGTCTGGATGGATGGGTATGGGGACAGCCCATCTCCCATGAGATTTATCAAAAAGCTAAAAACGGAGAGTGGGATGTCCTTCTCACCCCTACAAAATCTGTGCCCCATGAATGGTTTGGAAACCTTCGCGGCAAAAAAGTGCTTGGACTTGCAAGCGGCGGCGGACAGCAGATTCCCATCTTCACCGCGCTCGGAGCAGACTGTACCGTGCTTGACTATTCTTCCAGGCAATGTGAAAGTGAACAGCTGGTTGCAGACAGAGAAGGCTATGCAGTCACGATCCTTCAGGCAGATATGACACAGCCTCTTCCTTTTGAAGCTGAGACATTTGATCTGATCTTTCACCCGGTTTCCAACTGCTATATCGAAAAAGTGGAACCTGTTTTTCAGGAATGTTACCGCATCTTAAAAAAAGGAGGAGCGCTTCTCGGCGGATATGATCTTGGAATCAACTATGTTTTCGATGAAACCGAAGAACATCTGACCTACCCGCTTCCATTTAATCCACTAAAAAATCAAAAGCAATATGAAGATTCCATCAGGTATGACTGGGGAATCCAGTTTTCACACACACTGGAAGAACAGATCGGCGGACAGTTAAAAGCAGGATTCCAGCTGACCGATCTCTATGAAGATACAAACGGGCAGGGAAATCTGCACGAACACAACATTCCATCTTTTGTCGCAATACGCGCTGTCAAAAGATAGACTGACGGATCTTCCCCCCCAAAAAAACTATTTAGCGCCCTTTGATTCTGCGAAAATGCTCCTGGACCTCCTTTTCATATCCCATATCTGAAGGTTCATAGAACCGCATCTCTTTGATCTCCTCCGGAAGATACTGCTGTTCTACATAGTGATTTGGGTAGTCATGCGCGTATTTATACCCGGTTCCTCTTCCAAGATTTGCAGAACCTTTGTAATGTGCATCCTGCAGGTGGGGCGGCACTGTTGTCTTATGCGCACGCACTGCCGCATTCGCAGCCATGATCGCGTTGACTGCCGAATTGCTCTTAGGCGCTGTCGCCACATACAGCACTGCCTGAGACAAGATGATCTGGGCTTCCGGCATCCCGACACGCTCCACCGCCTGCGCCGCAGCTACCGCAACAGAAATTGCCATCGGATCTGCATTCCCCACATCTTCCGATGCACAGATCATGATCCTTCTGGCGATAAACTTCACATCTTCCCCTGCATACAGCATTTTTGCAAGGTAAAAGACAGCGGCATCCGGATCAGAGCCTCTCATACTCTTGATAAACGCAGAAATCGTATCATAATGGTTGTCCCCTCCCTTGTCATAGCGGACAACTCTTTTTTGGATACACTCTGATACTACATCGATGGTAATGTGGATCTTCCCATCTTCAGACCGTTCTGTCGTCAGTACCCCAATCTCTATCGCATTCAGGGCATTTCTCGCATCCCCACCGCAGATATCCGCCAGAAATTCCAGCGCATCCTCGTCAATGATCGCATGATAACTTCCCATTCCACGCTCTTCATCTGTCAGCGCCCGCCTGATCAGCTTCCGGATATCTTCTTTTTCCAATGGCTTTAATTCAAAAATACTGGAGCGGGAGATCAGAGCGCCATTGACCTCAAAATAAGGATTCTCTGTGGTAGCTCCGATCAGGATCAGTGTGCCGTCTTCCACAAACGGAAGCAGATAGTCCTGCTGTCCTTTGTTAAACCGGTGGATCTCATCGACAAACAAGATCGTCTTCTTCCCGTACATTCCCTGATCGTCTTTCGCCTGCCTGACCACTTCCTCCATATCCTTCTTTCCGGCAACCGTCGCATTGATCTGGGTAAAATTTGCGCTGGTCGTATTGGCGATCACCTTCGCCAGCGTCGTCTTCCCGGTTCCTGGAGGTCCATAGAAAATGATCGAACTCAGCTTATCTGCCTTGATAGCCCGGTAGAGGAGCTTGTCTTTTCCGATAATATGCTGCTGCCCTACTACTTCTTCCAGCGTCTTCGGACGCAGTCTGGATGCGAGCGGAGACTCTTTTTTCTTCGTCGTTTCTCTCATATAATCAAACAGATCCATGTTTTTTCCTCCTATGAAATCCCTGCCAGATCGCGGATGACCTCTCCGGCAATGATAAGTCCTGCCACCGGAGGCACAAAAGAAATACTTCCCGGCAGTGACCGTTTATTTCCTTTCTCTTCTTCCGTAATGTTTTCTGATACATCAACCGGCTTTTCTTTTGAGTACAATACTTTTAAATGTGCCACACCGCGGTTTTTTAATTCCTTTCGCATTACCTTGCAGAGGGGACAGACAGATGTCTTTGTAATATCTGCGATCTCAAATAATTCCGGGTGGAGCTTATTTCCCGTACCCATACTGCTGATCAGCGGAATCCTCCTCTCATCTGCAATTTTTGCAATCGCAAGCTTCGCCGTCACCGTATCAATCGCATCGACAATATAGTCAATCTCTCCCTCCAAAAGTTCTGCCGCATTTTCCTCAAGAACAAATGTCTCATAGACTGTCACCTCAGTCTGGGGACAGATATCACTGATCCGCTCTTTCATCACCTCAGTCTTATATCTGCCGATCGTGCTGTGATAGGCGATCGACTGACGGTTAATGTTCGTCAATGATACGGTATCATTATCGACTAAGATCAGATGCCCGACCCCGCTTCTTGCCAGCGCCTCAATACAGTGTGACCCAACTCCTCCGACACCGAATACAAGTACCGTCTTCTCCCTCAAACTCTCTACACGCTCTTTTCCGACCAGCAGCTCCATTCTGGAAAATTCATTTATCATCTTGCTACTCCTTTATCTATCATGATTCTCTGTTTCTGTGATGTTCCTGCATTTCCGTCAGATTCAACCATTCCCTCCCACTATCCTACGGAAGGATCAACTCTTCCACTGTCACAAATTCATAACCGCTTTCTTTCAAAATATCTATTATTCTGAGTGCCGCACTGACGGAACTCTCATAACAGTCATGCATTAAAATAATATCATTTTCTTTTACTTCCGTCACTACCTTCTGCACAATTTCATCCGCATTTTTTGTTGTCCAGTCAAGCGGATCTACCGACCAGCTTACCGGAAGAACCTGCATTTGCCATTCCAGTTCTTTCTGCCATGCGCCAAACGGCGGGCGCATAAACGCAACCGGGGCACCCGTGATAGTAGAAATTTTTTCATTGGTCATCCGGATCTCCTCCGCCGCTTTCTCATCGGATAATTTCGTCATTTCCACATGGTGGTATGTATGATTTCCGACGATATGTCCACCCTCGTACATTTCCTTTACGAGTTCCTCATTGCCCTCGATATTTTCTCCGATCAGAAAAAACGTTGCCAATACTTCTCTCTCCTTCAGCCCCTCCAGAAGCTTCGGCGTCCAGACCGGGTGTGGTCCATCATCAAATGTGATCGCGATCTTCGGCTTCTGCGTACCGACTGTGCCGACTGTCTCCGCAGTTTCTACCATATCACCCGATTTCAACAACAAGCAGACCAGATATAGCATCCCAAGAAACTGCAGCACTGCTTTTCTGTCCAAATTGCTCCCCCTGCACATTTTGTTCATATCATATATATGAGGGACAACAAAAAAGAATGTGTCCCTGCCGCAGATCTTCTAAGTTTCGATCTCCTTTTGGAACACATTCTCTTTTCTACTTTCTGACAAGCCGATCTGTATCCTCTCCTACCGGACAGATCTTCTCTGCTTTTCTGATTTCTTCCGCTTCGGACTATACGCCTTTTTCTCTGCTTTTTTTGTATGCTTCCTCGTCTTCTGCACAGTTTCTTTTTTTACTTTTCTGGTACCTTCTTTTTTCTTATCTGCCTTCACCGGATCTTTCTTCCGGATGCTGTAACCAAATGTTCCCAGCTCCGCTCCGGTCTCCAGATAGGAACCATGAGAATAGGCGAGCAGTTCTGCCTGATTCAATTCAAATTTACCACCTGCGGTCATATATCTTCCATCCACCTGCACAGCCTCTACCGTTGCAAGGAACATATGATGGGAACCCAGTTCTTTTATTTCTGTCACCTTGCATTCAATATTGACCGGACTCTCTGCGATCGTCGGTGCATAGAGAAGCTTACTTGCTTTTCCTCTTGTAAGATGAGCCTCTTTCCACTTATCCACATCCCTGCCGGATTTTACACCGCAATAATCTGTCGCATGT